>CAZGYO010000243.1:0-4477 GCA_964530455.1 uncultured Victivallales bacterium | reverse complement strand
ACCGCGTTGACGATTGGTGTCACCATCGGCCTGTTGCCGTAGGGTGTAAGCGGAATGCGGGAGGCTTTTTTCGGCATTTTTTTTCTTAAAGCCAGTTTCAAAACTCCGCGTGATCCGCGTGGAAGTTTTTTGGGCGGCAGGCTCTTTTGGCGCGAATGCCGCGCGACCACATAGGGTTTTGAAATTGGCTCCTTTCTTTTCAGATTGTTCTTTCATATGGCCACATCAATATACCTCCATCCATAACTTTTACGCTCTCAAATCCGGCTTTTTTCAGGATTAGCGCCGCTTCGTAACCGCGCAGTGAAATCTTGCAGAAAGCGATGATTTCCCTGTCCTTGAAGTCGCTGAGTTTGTCCAGGTTCGAACGCAGTTTGCCAAGGGGAATATGTACGCAGGGATCGATCCGCATCTGTTCGAGTTCGCCGGGTGTTCTTACATCGAGGAAGACGAAATCTTCACCACTGTCCATTTTCTCCTTGACCTCCGCCGGTGTTATTCCCTGCATGAGACCGTCCATCTTGTTTCTCAGGATATTCGCCGCGGTAATTATATTGTCCATTGCCGGCGAATAAGGCGGCGCGTAACAAAGATCCAGGTTGGCAAGCTCATCAACTGTCATTTCAGCGGTTATTGCCGTTGCGGCGACATCCACGCGTTTATCTGCCACGCCCATTCCCAGCGCCTGTGCTCCGAGCAACCTGCGGGTTTTTCTATCAGCAAGGAGTTTAAGAAGCAGAGGTTTCATCCCGGGCATGAAATGGGGTTTGTCCGGAGCCGGCGCGAGGCATGTCACTACATCAAAGCCATTTTTTTCGGCCTCAATCTCGCTCAGGCCAGTTCTCGCTACGTTGAAGTCGAAGACCTTGCACACGCTGGAACCCACAACGCCCGGAAAGAAGTCACGGAAACCGCAGATATTGTTTGCGGCGACCCTGCCGTGTTTATTTGCCGTGGAACCAAGCGGAATGAAACACGGTTTGCCGGTAACCATGTTGAGAGATTCCGCGCAGTCTCCGACGGCATATATATCCGGGTCGGAAGTACACATCCGCAAATCCACTTTCAGAGCGCCGGTTTTGCCGAGTTCAAGGCCCGCGTTTTCGGCAAGAGAAACATTTGGCCGGACGCCGATTGCGAGTACAACCATATCCACGTTGACATCAGTCTTGTCTGTAAGCACTTTTCGCACATTTTGCTTTCCTTCGAAACCGAGTACCCTTGTTCCCGTGAGAACCCTCACGCCTTTCTGCTCGAAATGTTTCTCAACCATAACCGCCATTTCGGGATCCAGCATGGGAAGTATATTCTTCAGCATTTCGATTATTGTCACGCGGCAGCCGCATTCAGTGAGGGCCTCCGCCACCTCCACGCCGATGAGCCCTCCGCCTACTATGACCGCGTCCAGCGCCTTTCGCGCTCCAAGCTGCGCTTTAATTCCTTCGGCATCCTCCACTCCGTGCAGGACGAATATTTTTCCGAGGGCCACGCCCGGTAGCCGGGGTTTCACGGGCGTGGCTCCGGTTGCGAGAACAAGTTTGTCATATTCCAAATCATGTTTCACTCCGTCGGAAGATTCGACGGCAACCTTTTTGGCCTTCCTGTCGATTCCTACTGCTTCGGAATGATTCATTGTCCTGACGTTCTTCACATTGTTGAAAAACACGGCGTCCCTGACGGTCCCAACCGGTGTCGCCATCAGCTCCTCCTGTTTTTCGACAACCCCGGAGACATAGTACGGCAGCCCGCAACCCGCATATGAGAGCAGTTCCCCTTTCTCGACAATCGTGACCTCCGCATCGGGACAGTTCCTCATGATCTTGGAAGCCGCTTTCGGCCCCGCCGCCACTCCACCAATTATTACCACTTTCATTTTTCCTCTTTCAGTAGGATATTGTTTCGATAAAAAACTTTTTCGAGCCCAGCCCCATATCCGCTGCAAGAGCCATCTGGCTATCGGTCTTTTGCGTGCTTTCCGCGGAATCATGACCCTTTTTCCGGCCCAGTTCTCTGCCGGCAAGGTCAACGGCCAAAGGGTCCCTTGATATCAGAAGCGAGCCGCATTTACCTTCGTATTCAGGAACAACGTTTATGAATATCGTTTTCCCGGACAGTATTTCCATCGCACCAGAGGCGTGTTCGATTATTCTCCGGATAAAATAATCCGGGTCGGCATTCCAGTCGTAGGAAATTCCACAGTATCTGGCTATCTCTACGCATTTGCCGCAGTCTATGCACAGTTCCTCGTCAATCACAACGTGCCTGTCATTCATCGATATTGCTTTGACAGGACATTCATGGACGCAACGCCTGCAGGCGTAACACTTCTCCACTGTAACCTGCGGTTTATTTTTCGTGTGCTGTTTGATCTTCCCCCTTTTGGAAGCGAGCCCTGCTCCTATGTTGTAAAGAGCGCCGGCCATTCCGCAGAGTTCGTGTTCAAAAGGGAAGGAAAGCACAAGCATTCCATCTATGTTGCCGATCTCACCCGCAAGACATACCTCGATGTCGCCGGCCGTCTTCGAAACATATTCGTAATTGCCGTTTATTCCGTCGAGCATGAAGAAAGGGAGATTTCTGCTTATTTCATCGGGACAGTCGCAGTACGCTTCGTCGATATGGTCGAGCGCGTTCGAAGATATATGCTTGTGGCGCTTAGAAGTATCACAGACAAAGCCTCTGAGCTTGTTTTCCATTAACGATATTCCGCAGGCCCTTATAAGCCCGCTCATTGCCTGCCTGTCGCTCTGCAGTTCTGAACAGGAACTTTTTATACCGATAATCTGTTTTGTCCAGAAAGAACGCAAAAGCCTGTATCTGCGGTGTCCCAGAACGTACCTGACGGAATCGCCCATCCTTTTAAGGTCGTGTACGGGAATCCGATAAATTAGTGAACTGCTTTGCATGTTTCGAGCTGAGTTAATCCTGGGCGCTTTTTTTATTTTTGTTTCCGTGGACTCCCGTTCAGGTCGGCCAGTATACCCGAGAATATCCGCTCCATTTTTCTGGAAAAATCGGATTCCGAACTTGAATCCTGTGCCGTTTTTCCATCATCCGATCTCTCGACAACCCGGGGAGACAGAGGGAGTGAACCGAGGAATTTCAAACCCATATCTCGGCACATCTTTTTCGCGCCGCCTTTTTTGAAAATATACGTTGTTTCTCCGCATGAGGGGCATGTGAAACCGCTCATATTTTCAATGACCCCTATGACGGGTATTTTCATTTTTCTACAGAAATCGACCGATTTACGGACATCGAGAAGGGCAAGGTCCTGCGGGGTTGTGATGATCAGGCTTCCGTCGACTCGCTTTATAAGCTGGCACACTGAAAGTGCTTCGTCTCCAGTCCCCGGAGGAAGATCAACAATCAGGTATTCGGGATTTCCCCAGCTTACATCCTCAACGAACTGCTTTATAACCCCCATTTTCATCGGACCCCGCCATATGAGGGCACTGTCATCGCTGTCCAGGAGAAAGCCTATGGACATAACCTCAAGACCCGATTCTGTCCTGACGGGAATAATTTTGCCGCTTTTAAAGGGGATCTGTCCACATTCAAGACCCAATAGTTTAGGGATGCTTGGTCCATGAATATCCACGTCCAGAAGACCAGCCGTTTTCCCTCTGCCGCTTACAAACGCGGCGAGATTGGCGGCAACGGTGCTTTTACCCACACCGCCTTTACCGGACATAACCAGTATTTTATGCTTTATGCTGTTCATTTCTAAAAGGATTTGTTGGTTATTGGATTTTTGCCCGCTTCCGCACCGCACTGGCTTCGTGCAACAGCCGGGTTAACCCGTATCTTTCACAAAGCCAGTGTGCTGTAGCAGCGAGGCATCCGTTTTTTCTTTATACCATCGCAAAGCCACGGCGATCCTGAGCACGGCTTTGCCCTTCGGGTGAAAAATCTTCTGTTACTTTAAATTACATTTTGTAATTTTAAAAAATTCATATAACCTGTTAATAAACATGCTATTAACCCTAAAATATCGATTTTTCATGAAATAACGGGGTTAATGGTCGCAGACGTTATCTCCAGTGATCAGGGCTCCGTTGATATAATCCAGCGCGATTTTTTCGGGCGCTTCGGACGGAGCCCCGACTGCGACGGTTATCCCCTGCGCGGCGAAAAGCTGCTGGGCCCGCATTCCCATTCCGCCGGCAATAATCACATCGACGCCGTGTTCACCCAGCCACCTGGGAAGGACCCCGGGTTCGTGCGGCGGCGGAACCATTTCCTCAATGCCTTTCACTTTTTTGTCCTGAACTTCGATTACCGTGAATTTCTCGCAATGACCGAAATGCATTGCAAGCTTTCCATCTGCAGTTGGAACTGCTATTTTCATTTTCCTACTCCTGTTATTTTTTGTGTCCTGTGAAACAGAGCGAGCTTTGTCTCACAAAGCTTTCTTTCTGGAGAGCCAATTTCAAAACTCTCCGTGGCCGCGCGGCCTGCCATTTTGGATGCGAGG
>CAZGYO010000242.1:0-4483 GCA_964530455.1 uncultured Victivallales bacterium | reverse complement strand
CATATCCCCACCGTAGCACAATGACCTGAAAAAGTACATATTCAGCAAACCCCGTTTGCCCGGGCTCAGTACTGGACAGTCTTTGAGTGTCTCAGCCCCCCAAAAAACAGTTGCCGCAGCGTGGAGAAGAAGAGGTTCACCAAAGGTGATCAAGGCTGCTCAGTTTCTCGAAAGCGAGTTTCTCGAGGCATTTCCCGGCATTTTCCATGGCCTCATGCTCAGGGACTTCCGGACATATCGAAAAAATCGAAGTAAATCCTGTTTCGTACAGCCCGGAAAGATTTTCGCCCGCCTTTCCCGCAAAACATATACAGGGAACCGAGAATTTCTTTGCGATCTCCGCAACTCCGGCGGGCGCTTTACCCTCGATCGTCTGGCTGTCAACCCTGCCCTCCCCTGTCAGAACAAGACCTGCATCGCGCACTTTATTTTCCAGATCAAGCAAATCCAGGACGGTTGCCGCGCCCGGACAGAGCCGGGCGCCGAATATCGCGTGCAGACCCGCGGATATTCCACCTGCGGCGCCGGCGCCACGGAGATTCCTTACATCTACCCCGAAAGTCTTTTCCAGAACCGATGCGAAATTCGCAAGCCCTTCTTCAAGAAGCTCGACCTCTCCAGCGCCGGCCCCTTTCTGCGGAGCATAAACCCGAGCGGCGCCCCGGGAACCAAGAAGGGGGTTGTCGACATCGCAGATTATACTTATCCCCGCATCGGCAAGCTCGGGGATGACCTTTCCCGTGTCGATGGAGGCTATGTCAATGAGACGCGCGCCGCATGGAGAAATTTCACGTCCTTCCGCGTCCCGGAAAACAACACCCAAAGCCGCGGCAATGCCGGTGCCCCCGTCACAGGTCGCGCTTCCGCCTATGCCGAGAACCAGACTTTCAGCTCCCCGCCTGAAAGCGTCAACCGCAAGTTCACCTGTCCCGAACGTGGATGCAGATGCCGGATCATACTCGTGAGACGCAAGCAGCGCGAGTCCCGAAGCCAGCGACATTTCAACAACCGCTTCCATCCTGCTCTTGTCAAAGAGATACTCCGACTCCACGGGCCGGCCAAGAGGGCCTTTGACCACAATCGGAACCCTCTCCACGGCACGGGACGCGGAAACCACATCAAGCAACCCGTCCCCGCCGTCTGATACTGGTACCTGAAGGATTTCCGCATGCGGCCAGATCCGACCCGCCGCGCCGGCTATTGCGGCCGCGGCCTCAGACCCCGACAGGCTCCCTTTGAACGCATTTGGCGCAACAACTATCTTCATACTGGAAACTACATTAGCGCGGGCGAAGTTCAACCGAAACAGCTTCTTTATCCCACATTGAATTCCCGCATCTTTCACGCCCGGACTCTCTTTCCGCAAAATTCGCAAATTCCCGTTTCCCATAGTATATTTTAGAGTTTTCGCGAATCCGCGTTTTAATTTTGTTAGAATAGAGGAGCATTTGTCATGAAAAATATCTCCGCTCTTATTATGATTGCCCTGTTTGTCTTTTTGTGTCCGTCACTATACTCGCAGAACGACAGCGAAGATGCCCGACAGGCAAGGACACTCTGGCTGAAGGGGTTCGATATTTACGACAATGCCGAGAAGGCGGTAGCCCGCGGCGAATTCTCCAAGGCGCTGGCTGCATACAAGAATGCTCTTTACCACTTCCAGAAAACCAGAGTTAAACATCCGGACTGGAATAAAAGCCTGGTTCTGTACAGAATAAAACTCTGCGAAAAGAACATTGCCTCTATCCAAAAGCAGATAGACGCAATTGTCAAAAAAAACAAACTCTCTCCCGGCGCCCCCAGGAAAAGCGCGGAGGAAAAACTTGAGTCCAGCATCGAATCTCTTAGAGTCCAGAGGTTGGAGAAGGAACTCGCTGAACTCAAGCTCGAATTCCAAAAAGCACTCGCCTCCCTTCAAAAAGCACGGCGTGAAGCAGCAAGAGGCGCGGCGGCACAGGAGGAGATAAAACGCCTTGTTCAGGAAAACAACAGACTTCAGAAAACAAGCAGCCTGCTCAAAGACCAGTACAGAAAACAGCAGAAAGAACTCGACAGCCGCAGCGACGAACGTAAATGGAGAGAACGGCTGGAGTCCGAAAAAATAGCCGGCGAAACACTCAAAAAAAGCAACCTGGCCCTTAAAAAGGAGATCCAAGCGCTCGAAACAAGAATCCAGGCGATAAACCTGAAAAAGACCGAATTCGACCTGGAAAAGAAATCTCTCCTTGAAGAAATGACAAAACTCCGGGATTCAGTTGAAACAAAAAACCGGGAAATTCTGAATCTCAGTAAGAACTACGAACAGAGAAAGGCCTTAGCGGAAGAAAAAGACCGGCAAATAGCTTCTTTAACCCGCGAGGTCAATGAACAGAGAGAACGAGCCTCGAAACTTCAAAAGGAACTCTCCGAAAAACTGGAAAAAGAAGGTATCAGCCGGAAAACGAAGCAGATAACCGCGGAAAATCAGTTGCTCAGGCGTAAGATCGACTTGCTCGAAGCTGGTATCTCCGAAAAAGACAAAGAGATAAAAGCGCTGAAAAAAGCGCTCACGGTATCAGGCGATAAAGTCAAGGATATTGAAAGAGTGCTCGTGAAAACCGGCCGCGACTACGAGGCCTACCGTGATGAAGCCCTGATTCTGAGAAAAAAAATAGAGGAACTTCAGTCAGAACAGGCTGGAATTCAGGAGAAACTCCATAAGGCAGACGCTCTCAAAGAAAAACTCCGTAAAGATTTTGAGACGATTTCGGCCAAATATAAAAAACAACTGTCGAAAGAAGCCGACTTCACGCAGCTCGCCGCGCATAGCCTGGAGATCGAAGAGGAAAACAGGCAACTGAAAGCCGAAAAAAGAAAACTGACCGAGCGCCTGGAGAAGAATGAAAAAGAACATTCCGGAACCGATAAGGATCTGGCTGCACTCGAATCGCAAAAGCAGGAACTGCTGAAAAGCAACGAGAAACTGAAAAGCGAGTGCGCTGTGAAGGACGGGAAAATAGAGGAATTGCTCGAATTCAAATCGAAAGCTGCGCGTGTAGACGAACTCACTAAGTCACTTGAACGCGAACGCAGCAAAAACTTCGCTCTCGTAAAACTGAACAAAAAAGCCATTCAAAGAGCCGAAAAAGCGGAAACGTCCCTGGCTCGGCAACAAAAAGAAAAGGTTGCCGGAACCGAAAATGCAAAACTGACCGAAAACCTGAATAACAGGCTGCTCGAATCAAAAAAAGCAAAGGAAAGGCTTGAAGAGGAAGTCCGCGAGTTGGAGAAGATGTCACGACGTGTTGCCGAACTTGAAAACGAAAATGAAATATACGTTCAGGAGATTAAACGGCTGAACCGGAAAAACAGGCTCATGGTAGAGGAACCTGAAATAGCAAAGCCGTTCAAACAGGAAGATGAAGGGAAAATCAAGGAACTGCTTGCCGCAGCCGGGAAAGCCGAAGAAAACGATTCCGTCGAAGCCGCTATCTGGAACTACAGTAAAGTCCTCGAAAAATCACCCGAAAACCTGCGGGCTCTTTCCAGGCTCGGGATAATTTTTTCCGAAAAAGGGAACGACGAAAAAGCAGTCGAGTACCTCGACAAAGCTATGCGCCTTGACCCAGACGATGTGGAGAAAATGCGTGCCGCGGGATATGCTTATATCAGACTCGGAGAATTCTACAAGGCTCTCGGCGTGGTCTCCAAGGCCACAGCTTTAGACCCGAAAAACGCGGATCTGCAACGTTATCTCGGCATTGTCTGCTCATATCTCAACTGGACCCAGGCGGCTGAAAGGCAATTCCTTGTTTCCAACGAACTTGATCCCGAATCCGCTGACACCGCTTTCAACCTGGCAGTGCTCCTGGCAACGTCCAGTCCCGAACGCATTGAAGAAGCGCGGAAGTGGTACCGGAAGGCCGTCAAGCTGGGAGCCGAACCCGATCCAGGAACCGAAAGATTGTTCGGAAAAACACAATAGCCCCGCTGTTTCACGAAACCAGTGCGGCGCGAACGCGAAGCCGGATGCACCGTCGGGAAAAGCTCACGGATCCAAGTAAAGCTGATTTTTAAATTTTTCATGAAATATGCGGGGCAGGTCAAATGACATTAAAAAAGAAGACGATCTTCATCCTCGCCCCGTTCCTTGTCGCACTGGCTTCCAGAACGCTGCTTTTTATCCTGTGGCACGATTCACCGTTCAGATTCTACCATCTTGTAGACGGACTTGACATGAAGACATTCTACTCTTCCGCCGCGAAATATTTCTCCGCAAATACAGGCTTCGACCTGTACAGAATTATCCTGGCGGCAATCTACCGGATAGACGCTTCGTATCTGCCCCGGGGACTACGGGTTCTCCAGGTCCTCCTTGGTTCTTTTTCAGTGCTTTTCTCGGCACTGCTGTGCCGACGCATCTTCAAAGACAATGCCGCCGGCCTGGTAGCGGGCTGCGCCGCGGCGCTATTCGCCCCGGCAATCCTCTACGACTGCCTGCTCC
>CAZGYO010000241.1:0-4483 GCA_964530455.1 uncultured Victivallales bacterium | reverse complement strand
GCAAAAGTATAAAGGAAGCCGTCAGAGTTTTAACAATCTATGGGACATCCCCTAACGCAAAGTGCATTCATTGTAGCTTCTGGCGTACAAATAACGGCAAAGCCTACACCCCAGATGATATAGAAAAATTCGCACCGGTACTAAAATACGCAGTCAACGCAGGGTTTAATCCTGCAGGAGAAACCCTTCTTCACCCACACCTGCCCAAAATGCTGGATAAAATCCGTGAACTGACTGATCCCAGATGCTATATCTACCTGACAACTAATGGCCTTATGCTTGATCAGCATTTTGACACTATCCTTGAAAAGACAACCTCATGCACTATCGCTTTCAATGCCTGCACCCCCGAAACCTACGCAAAGGTTATGGGAGTTAGCGAAGACCAATTTCACAGGATGATCAAGAATACCAAAGAACTGATCAGAATGCGGAATGAAAGCGGTAAAGATCTGCTCCTGATTGCTTCTTTTGTTGTGATGAATCAGAATATTCATGAAGCCGCCGGTTTTATTAGGCTTGCCGATGAACTTGGTCTTGATCTAGTATACATCAGATCCCTCTGCAATGTCTATGAAGATCACGCGCAGTGGCTACTGACCAATCCTGACCATGCTAGACTGCAACCGATACTTAACCCGGGTTTTGAAAAATATGTCGAGGAGGCAAAGAAAGCCGCTGGACAAATAAAAATGTTACAGAACGTGGATGTGAATTTCAGTTGCTGGTCTAAGCCCATGTTTCTTGAGGGTAGAGAACATTATGATTCTCCAGAACTTGCACATATCAAGGTTACCACCAATGGTGGAAGGATGACTGACGCGCCAAATCCTCCCGCGCCTACCCATGATGCAGAACTTCCAGGTTGCCGTTACCCATACTCAATCCTTATGGATTATCGTTTTTCAAACATTATGCCCGTCTGCTGCAATATGAATCGACTCCCACAATATGAATATATAGCATATGACTTAGATCAGGATTTTATGAGGATGTGGAATTCGCCAATGATGCAGGAACTTAGACGCCTCCACAAGGAGGGCCCCCTCCCGGAACACTGTCTAATTTGCACCCAACTAGACAATGTCCGACAAGGCAAATACAACGCTCAGGAAAAATCATAATGATCTTCGGAAAAACCATAACTACCAACATACCCGGGACCTCCCCGATCAAACTAAAAGCATGGTACCAGGAATTTTCAGACTATTATCCTGACTGTGAACCAGAAACCAAAAAGTGGTTTGTTGAGAATGTTCAACATGATTGGCACATCATCGACTGCGGTGCGAATATCGGATACTACAGCATTCTTTTCTCAAGGCTTGCTCCCGAAGGAACCATCTATGCTATAGAACCAACCGTTACGGTAGAGATGTTGAAAAAAAACCTCAATTTCAACAAATGCCACAATGTCAACGTTCACAAGCTGGCAGTCGGCTCTAAAAGCGGTCAATATGAAGACGCTATCTACCGTATCTGGGGTAACGAACCTGAGCGCCAGGAGTATGACTTCATCACCATGGATGACTTTGTGATAAAAGAGCGTATTGAAAGATTGGACTGTATAAAGATTGACGTCGACTCATTTGATTTTGAGGTACTTCAAGGTGCGGAAAAGACGATGGAACGGTTTGATCCGTATATTATTGTGGAATTGAATCACGCACTATCCAACCGCAAGCAGTCAAACATGGAGGCTTTGGAGTGGATGCAGGAACGAGGATATAGCGAAACACTTTGCTTAGAGCATGAGAATTTTGTGTTCAGGAAAAGCAAAACTAATAAAGCGAAAAATCCCATTAAAATATTCTTTAAGGAATGATGAGGCTATGAATTCAGAAACAAATCTATATTTTGAAAAACTGCGCCAGAAGTGGCAGGTCATTCCTTTCGGCCTGCAAAGCAGATCGACGGGAGATGAAATACTCGCCATGTCTGACCAGGAAATACTGGAAAAATGGGAAATTGGACGAAAAGAAAATACCACCGGCCAAGGGTTTTCCGTGCGCGGATGGTATCACGAACTATATCGAGACCTGATTAGGGACAAAAACATTCTGGATATAGGATGCGGCTTGGCGTATGACAGTATAAGCTTTCTTGAATATGGTGCTGCGTCGGTAACATTTGCTGACATTGTCCCATGTAATATCCAAATCGTGGAACGCATATGTAATGTGAAATCTTTAGCTGGCGCGAATACTGTATATATAGAGAGAGTTGAAGATTTCTCCTCGCTTCCCGCTAATTTTGACATAGTTATGGCAATAGGCTCTTTGCACCACAGCCCAAAACTTATTCTGAAAACGGAACTGGATTTGATTATACCACTGCTCAAGACTGGAGGCCGATGGCTGTCTTTGGCCTATCCTGAGGAAAGATGGAGGCGGGAAGGATGCCGTGAATTCCCTGAATGGGGGGATAACACTGACGCTGGAGCCCCGTGGACCGAATGGTATGACCTGGAAAAACTGCTGAATCTCCTGGGGAAAGATCGGTTTCGCCCGGTTTTTTCGACAAATTTCCACAACGATGACTTTGTCTGGTTCGACCTGCAAAAGTTTTAAACATGCCCGATTTTATCAAAAATACTCCCCTTAAAAAATTGGCCGAGGAACTGGCCTTTTCCGAATCCTCCGCGCCGCTGACAGAACGCCCCGAGAAACCATTTTCTGAATGGAAGATGGAATTGGACGACGCGCCGATACTCCGCTATCTCTACCGGAATTTCCAGCCGGAAAGGCATCTCGAGTTCGGAACCTGGCAGGGAGTCGGCGCCTGTCTCTGTCTCGAAGAATGTGAAGCAACGGTCTGGACGCTTAACCTGCCTTTCGGCGAAGATCTGCCGGACGGAACGCATGCCTACCAGTTCAGTCCCGAAGAAAGACTCTCCATTGATTACTGGGCAAAAACATGCAGCATTAAGCAAAGTAAATCCCAGCAGACTGATGCTCTTGGCTTTATCGGACGCTTTTTTCTGGCTGGAGGATACGGCCATCGCGTTAATCAGATATATGCCGACTCCCGAGACTGGGATCCGCAGGTTTATCCCGGCGATTTCTTCGACTCCGCGCTCATCGACGGCGGCCACCAGCCGGAGATCGTCCAAAATGATTCACTCAAAGCGCTTTCCGTTTTACGCTCCGGCGGCATGATTATATGGCATGACTACCTGCCGGAAGCTATTGAGATCGATGCTCCGACCACGCATGGTGTACGACAGGGAATTCGTGATCTCCAGCCCCTTCTCGGCAAATATATTGAACGGCTTTTATGGGTTGAGCCGAGTATGATTCTCATCGGCATCCGTAACGGGCATCCGTTCGAGGAAGACCTGCAGGAATTCGTTCCCCTTAATAAACATCTTAATGAAATTCTTCCGGAAATGCTGGCTGAAATCAACCCCGCACACCCGGAGCTGGCTTCATACCTGGAAGAACACTGTCACCGCAACGAACCAGTCTCTGTACAGGAGTTGGAATCCGCGAAAGAAAACATTTTGGGAATTCTAAGCTCTTACAATCCGGCAGTTTTTTTCTGGAAACATCAAATTGCCTCCCATGCTATCTTCGAAGCCATTCTTAAAATCCTGATCCGTCGTGGAAAAGAACAGCGTTGCACCATCCTGATAATGCCGACCCGCCAATGCCTCGAACTCCTCCGCAATTATCCCCTAGTCTCTATTATCACCCCGTCGTTCAATAATGCCGAATTCCTAGAAAGATGCATCGAAAGCGTCATTAAACAGGAATATCCGAACGTTGAAATGCTTGTCCAGGATGCCGGCTCAACTGACGGCTCGCTTGAAATCCTTGAACGATATAACGGCCAGGTCGACTGGATTTCCGAACCTGACAACGGTCAATCAGACGGGCTTAACCGCGCGCTCCAGCGCTGTCGCGGAGAAATCATCGGGGTACTCAATGCGGATGATGAATATCTGCCGCAGGCTGCGAATTTCGCAGTTGAGCATTTTGCGTCAAACCCGGAACTTGGCGTAGTATACGGAGATCAATACAATGTCGCTCCCGACGGCACAATCCTTCAGGAATGGAGATGCGATGAATACGATTTTATCCGGGTTCTATGCTGTGAGACGGTACTCCCCGCCCAGGCCGCATTCATCCGCCGTTCGGCACTGGAAAATGTCGGCTTTCACATTGACGTCACCCGCCCGACCTGTCCGGATTATGAATACTGGATCCGTATCGGCCTCAAGTTTCCAATGGCTCATAAACCCGGATTTCTCGCAAAATACCGCTGGCATCCGGGTTCTGAAGGTCGGCAAGTGGATATCATTCACAAAATGGTAGACTCAAAGCGTGAAGTTGCAGACCGAATTCTTTGTGATCCGGAAGCCCCGCAGAAAATCATAAAACTCAGACGGCGCATCCACTCCGGCATTCTCTGGTGGGGGGCAATGTGTATGGTTTCGAACCGGGCAATATTTGCCGCATGTACAATGATCACGAGAAGCGTT
>CAZGYO010000240.1:0-4547 GCA_964530455.1 uncultured Victivallales bacterium | reverse complement strand
GTAGTCCTTGGACACCTGGATCACGCGGCCAGCGACGATGTCGCCCTCCTTGAAATCATGCACGTTCGCGCCGCAGGCGACAACGCGTCCGGCGAACTCGTGCCCGACGACAAGCGGCGGCTCGATGTGCTTCTGGGCCCACGCGTCCCACTCGTAGATGTGGAACCGGCTTTATCAAGACTGTGATCCACTACGCTCCCGATCGCGGACAGATGCTCCCTAGCCGCAAGCTCAGGCACCACCCCACCGTACGGCGCGTGCCTGGATATCTGCGAAGCCACAACCGAACTGAGCACGTCTTTGCCGCCACGCACCAGCGCGGCCGCTGTCTCATCACAACTCGTCTCTATGCCAAGTACAAGATCTTTCATCAGGATTTCTTTCGGAACAGTTCAGTAACTCTTCCAGTAACCTAATTCAGATAGGCGACAAAACCACTGTGACGCTGCTTTTTGCCGGCCGGATAATTTTCCGCAGCCTTGAAAAAAAGGGTTTCCAAACGTATTTTTCATTGCTGGAAATAAATTATGAGCCGGTTTTTCTGTGTTTTTGTGGCTAATGTCACGGATTCACGGAATAGATCAGCTTAGTCATTTTTCTGGATTGGAAAACAGTGCATAACATTTACATCTACATATTCGCGGGAGTAGCCGCATACCTCGTAGGTTCAATACCTTTTGCCCTTATAATAGGGCACATCAAAGGGGTTGACATACGCAGTTTCGGAAGCGGAAACCCGGGAGCGACAAATGTCAGCCGGGCAATCGGAAAACGCTGGGGAATAGCCTGCTTCACCCTGGATTTCCTCAAGGGGTTTTTTCCCGTAATGATCACAAAACTGCTCGTCAGGGCAAGTATGCTCGATGTATCCCCCGATATCGCCATCATGGTTCCCGCGGTGACGGTCGTCTGCGGCCATGTATTTCCGCTTTATATCGGGTTCCGCGGAGGGAAAGGCATCGCGACAAGCGCGGGCGCGCTGATTGCTGTCTCCCCGATTGCGGTAACAGTGTCGCTGCTTGTGTGGTGTGTTTTCTTCCAGGCGTTCCACTATGTCTCGCTGGCAAGCATATTAGCGGCGACCGCACTGCCCATTGCCGCATACACTCTCTCGAGACTGGATATCCGGAAGTCCAGCCCCCTTATTCTGGTTTTTCTCGCGGCAATATCAATACTGACCATAATACGCCATAAAAGCAATATAAACCGCCTGATGAAGGGAACTGAACACCGTTTTCCCAAAGGCGACAAAACCGGATCGGGCCTGGAAGGGGTGAAAAATCAATGAAGACCGCTGTTATATCCGATGGCGCGTGGGGCACGGCCCTGGCGCTGCTTCTGCTGGAAAACGGGCACCGGACTGTTTTGTGGAGCCCCTTTGAAAACTATGCGGAGGAAATGTCCAGAACACGTAAAAATACTCGCTTCCTGCCGGGCGTCGCCTTGAACCCCTCGCTGGAAATAACCGGCGATATGGATGAAGCCGCGGCAGAAGCCGAACTGATAGTTCTGGCCTCACCTTCAAAGTATCTGAGAAAGATTCTCGAACAACTGTCCCATTCCAAATTTCAACAGGACGCATTTTTTATCAATGTCGCAAAAGGCATAGAGGAAAACACGCTTAAAAGGATGAGTGAACTGGTCTTTGAATATCTGAAACCTAAATATTATGCTGCGCTCTCAGGCCCGAGCCATGCCGAAGAAGTCGCCGAAAAAGTGCCGACCGCGGTGGTCGCCGCCTCCGCTCGTGGAAGCGTCGCCGTACGCGTACAGCAGGCATTCATGAACCCGAATTTCAGAGTATACACTTCAAAGGACGTGACAGGAGTGGAACTCGGCGGGGCTCTTAAGAATGTCTATGCGATCGCCGTAGGCATAATCGACGGCATGGAACTCGGCGACAACCCGAAGGCGGCTCTCATGACACGTGCAATCACGGAAATGGCCAGGCTTGGGACCCTCCTGGGCGGAGACAAAGAAACCTTCTCCGGCCTGAGCGGTATCGGCGACCTCATCGTTACATGCACCAGCGAACACAGCAGAAACCGCCACGTCGGATTCGAACTCGGCAGGGGAAAGAAACTCGATGATATCCTCAGATCAATGGATATGGTTGTCGCGGAGGGCGTCACTACATGCCGAAGCGCATACCAACTGTCCCGGAAAATCGGCGCTGAAACCCCGATTATCGATCAGGCCTACGCCGTACTGTACGACAATAAATCCCCGCAGCTCGCAGTAGAGGATCTGATGACCAGAAAAGCCCGGCCGGAACGGGACATGAAAGAGGTGCAACCGTGATTTTTTTTAAAACTATTTTATCAAGGAGGCAAACAGCCATGAAACAGCTGATGAAAAAGATGTTCCTGCTGGCAATCCCCGTTATCGTGCTCAGTTCCTGCGCGTCCACAAAGGCCGATCCCCCACCTCCACTTTCAGAAGGCGAAAAAAGAATACTGAAAAAACTCGGCGGAGTTCTCCTTCCCGACGGAAATATCCGGCTCGGGAAAATCACCATACACCGGCTTGAACAGGAACTCTCCTTCCCTGCATATATAAATATGACATCCGGGGCCCTCGAAGTACTTATCTCAACAGAAACCGGGCGAACACACGAAAGCCTGCTCGTTTCGAAAATAGATCCTTTCAACCTGCAAATAGCGCTTCTGCTCCTTGGCTTCAAAAACGGTCGGCGTCTGAAGGACGGAAGCATAGAACAGGGCACACTGATAAATATCGAGGCGGTAATCCTTGATGACAGTGACAGTAAACGCCACCCGATAGAGAACTGGCTCTACAATAAAACTACAGAGAAAGAGATGGGCCCGCAGGGATGGGTCTTCGTAGGATCGAACTTTACCCACAACAAAGTCTGCCTGGCCACAAAAGAAGGAAATATAGTCAACGTATGGAGCTTTGGCAATACCATTCTGGACAATCCCGGGGAAACAGGAAACTACGACGACACTTTTGATGTCCACACTGAAAATATCCCTGCGTTTAAAACGAAACTGCGCGTATACATGACTGCGGCCGGGGAAAACTGAAAATGAGAAGCTTAAAGGTAAGCGGAGGAAAATCTCTCAACGGGAAAATTAAAGTTTCCGGAAACAAAAACGCCGTTCTGCCCATGGTCGCTTCGGCGCTTCTTACCGACGAAAATATCGTCCTCGAAAACGTTCCCGATATAATAGACCTGTCCTCGATGCTCAATATTGCGGCTAAACTCGGCGTCGAATGCAGCCGGCAAAAAGACAGGCTAGAACTCAAGGCCGCAAATCTTAAAAACAACCGGATCGACCGGGAAGACTGTTCAAATACCCGCACATCCTTTCTCTTCGCCGGACCGCTTCTTGCCAGATGCGGGAAAGCCGTGCTCTGGCCGCCCGGGGGCGACGGGATAGGCCGGCGCCGACTTGACTCGCACCTCTACGGACTAAGGAAACTCGGCGCGCGCGTCGAGTCGGAGACCTGCCCTTTCACCTTTACCGCGGGGAGACTTTCCGGCGAAGAAATATTTTTTGACGAAGCAAGCGTGACCGCTACCGAACACATACTTCTCGCTTCCGTCATGGCCGAAGGCACTACGGTCATACGCAACGCGGCCTGCGAACCACACGTCCGGGAACTGGGCGAACTCCTGCTTAAAATGGGGGCAAGGATATCCGGCCTGGGAACGAACACCATCACCGTCGAGGGCGTGGAAAAACTCGGCGGCGCCATACACCGCATCTCCGGAGACCATATCGAAGCAGGCAGTTTTCTTGCCGCCGCCGCGGTAACCGGAGGGGAAATATCCCTGACGGGTATATCACCCGGCAAGCTCTGGATGCTGCGCAGGATATTCGAAAGATTCGGATTGGTAATGGAGTTCGGAAGCGAGAGCATTCGAATGCCCGCGGGACAGAGCATGCGGGTGGCTCCAGACTTCGGAAACGCCATTCCTTCCGTCTCCGACGGGCCCTGGCCGCAGTATCCATCTGACATGATGAGCTGCACAATCGTCATGGCGACACAGGCACAGGGCACTGTGCTCTTTTTCGAGAAAATGTTCGAAAGCAGGATATATTTCGTCGACCGCCTTATCAGCATGGGCGCAAACGCTGTCGTATGCGATCCGCACAGAGTCCTCATTTCCGGGCCATCCAGACTCCGGGCAATGGAAATGTCAAGCCCCGATATACGCGCCGGAATGGCAATGCTGATAGCCGCACTCTGCGCCGAAGGTACAAGCCTTATAAGGAACGCCGACGTAATCTCAAGAGGCTATGACTCCATCGTCGACAAACTCGCCGCCCTGGGCGCACAGATTGAGCTCTGTGAAGACTACTGATAAACCGAACCCCGCTCGGATGCCTTGCATTGATGCATCTTACGGCAAATATCACGAATCATATAGCAAAATGAGCGCGCTTGGATATCACAGCGGCGCTGATTTCTTTTCTTATTCGCATTGAACCCCGCCTCACGGCGACGCCCTTGCCCTCCGCTAACACTTCCCCCTGACGGGTGTGTAAAGGGACTTGCACCCTCTAGCAGTACGCCAT
>CAZGYO010000239.1:0-4591 GCA_964530455.1 uncultured Victivallales bacterium | reverse complement strand
ATGCACCAGCCATTTCGTCGCACCGTCTGCCGCGCCTGCGCTACCAACGCGGTTCGCGCGGAGTTTTGAAACTGGCTCTAAGCTCAAAAAACGATAAAAATCAATTACAAGAGATTATTTACGGTTAGCAGAAACAATAAACATGTTGATAATTAGATGCTTAACCAAGCCCGGCCACTAATATCGGGCCACTAATGTCGAAATATTGAAAAAAACTGATTTTTAACTTGACTTAAATCTTGGCCGTGTTATAATCCCAAGCATAACCCACAGAGTCTCGACATCTTTTAGGAAACTTCTATCCGCAGTATTTCACGAACTTATGTTTTGCAGTCCGCGCTGATTGCGGAAATTCTCAAGCCGGATATCCCAACCCTATGCAGAAAACTGGAAACGCAGATACGAGGGAGCTTGCGGCAGGCCTGACCGGTGGTCCCGGATGCGGGAAAAGCGCCGTTCTTAAAATTTTTTCCGGCCTGGGCTGGAAGACCGTGGATTCGGATAATATTTGTTCCGGACTCTACGGGAGGGAAAGCATCAGAAAGGCTTTGGCTGACAGGTGGGGCTCGGAAGTTCTTTGCGGTGAAGACGACCTTGACAGAAAAATGGTTGCCGGAATCGTTTTCAGCAGCCTGGAGGAAAGGCAGTGGCTCAATAAACTCATACACCCGGAAGTTCTTAAGAGAGTCCAAATTGAAATCTCTTCATCGCGCGGCAGACCTCTCATGGCAGATGTGCCGCTGCTTTTTGAGTCCGAATGGCGTGAATGTTTCAATCATGTGCTGGCAGTCTGGTGCTCCCCGGATATCCAGAGGGAACGCCTGCTCAGAAGAGGATGGAGCGACGGCGAGATCGACAGAAGGCTGGCCTCGCAGATGTCTTCAGAGAAGAAACTTGCGATGTCGGACATAGGCATAATAAACAACGGCTCGAAATCACTTTTGATCGGGCAGTGTAAAATAATAAGCAGTCAACTACAAGGAATATCCCTATGACTAAAGAAGACAGGAAAAATGAAACACCGGAACGCGAGGACCAGGCTTTTGGAGAAGCGCAGCCTCGGGAATCCGACGACTCCCGGAAAGATCAACGGAAATTCAAAGACAACCCTCCGGACAAACGGCAGAGAAAGAAAAGCAAGAAAAACGGGGAAGTGCAGCGCGACAGAACCGCACCGAGCCTGAATATTGCCGAACTTCAGGAAAAAGATATGACGGATCTCGCCAAAATGGGCGAGGAACTCGGCGTTGAGGGAATCGGAGCGCTGGAAAAATCAGTGCTCATTTTCGAGATACTCAAGGCCAACGCCGAGAAGAGCGGCCTGATGTACGGGAGCGGCTACCTGGAAGTTCTTCCCGACGGCTTCGGTTTTCTCAGATCCCCGAACTACAGCTATCTCCCGTGCCCGGAAGACATATACCTCAGCCCCTCCCAGATACGCAGGTTCTCGTTGAAAACAGGCGATTTCGTCGCCGGTCAGATACGTCCCCCCAGGGAGAAGGAACGGTTCTTTGCCATGCTCAAGGTCGAATCGATTAACCACTGTTCCCCCTCCAAGAAAAAGGAGATAATACCATTCGGAAACCTTACACCCTATTTCCCGACTGAAAGGCTTGTGCTGGAACGCGAGAGCGAGCCCGAGGAGATATCTCCGCGAGTGGTGGATCTGGTAAGCCCGG
Organism: uncultured Victivallales bacterium; assembly: GCA_964530455.1. GTDB lineage: Bacteria > Verrucomicrobiota > Lentisphaeria > Victivallales > CAZGYO01 > CAZGYO01. The sequence goes on along the minus strand of CAZGYO010000239.1, from coordinate 2,912 downwards.
TGGGGAAAGGGCAAAGGGGCCTTATCGTGGCACAGCCCAGAACCGGCAAGACCGTGCTGCTCCAGAAAATAGCCAACAGCATCACCGCGAACAATCCCGAAGTGGAGCTGATCGTCCTGCTCATTGACGAACGCCCCGAAGAGGTCACGGAGATGCAGCGCTACGTCGACGGCGAAGTTGTGAGTTCGACTTTCGACGAGCCGCCTGAACGGCATGTTCAGGTAGCCGAAATGGTTATAGAAAAGGCGAAGCGTCTTGTCGAATACAAGAAGGATGTGGTCATCCTTCTCGACAGCATTACCCGCCTCGCGCGCGCCTACAACACCCTGCAACCGCACAGCGGAAAGATCCTTTCCGGCGGTGTCGATGCCAACGCGCTCCACAAACCAAAGCGTTTTTTCGGCGCGGCCAGGAACATCGAGGACGGCGGCACTCTCACTATCGTCGCTACCGCACTCATCGATACCGGAAGCCGCATGGACGAAGTCATATTCGAGGAGTTTAAAGGTACAGGCAACATGGAGCTCCACCTGGACCGCCACCTTGTCGATAGAAGAATATATCCGGCGATAAACATGGAGAAGAGCGGGACACGCAAGGAGGAACTCCTTATCCATCCGGACGAATTGCAGCGTATCTGGACGCTCAGAAAGGCCATGGGCGGAGTCCCGCCACTTGAAGCAATGGAGCTTCTTATAGGAAAACTGAAAAAAATCAAAACAAATATTGAATTTCTGATGACCCTTCAAGTATAATACACTTGACATATCTGTGGATTAGATATACGATGCTGTAAAATAGCTGGAGGTAGTTTTGATGGGAATGATTGTTTGTCCCTATTGTCAGACGGAAGTAGGTATCAACGATGTGGAATCAGAAGACGGTTGCTGCCCGGAATGCGGGGCCACTATAATGGCCGGCTCGCTGTTCAGCGAAGACTCCGGAATGGATCCGCTTGAAGAGGAACTTGATATCGACGAAGAGGATATTGAAGATTTTGACGAAGAGGAACTGGAGGGTTTTTAAACGGAATTGCAGAAACTAATCCCATATGCTTTGCTTATTTTTTTCGCGGCCCTCCTGGGTGTTTCCCTGGCGTTGCTCCTGCCGGCATACCATGATATGAAGCGGATGGAGGTTCGGATATTCGAGCTTGAGAAGAAGATGGCCCAGCGCAAAGCCGAGCGTATTGAACTCTTGCGCCTGATCTATTCCCTGCGCCACGATCCCAAGGCGATAGAAAAAGTCGCCAGGGAAAAGTTTAACTACGCTGAGAGCGACGAGATCATATTCACATACGACCAGGACGAACTCGAAAAAGCCATGAAAGAGGAGGCCGAGACTCCCTGATGGCCGGCCACGGAGAGTTTTGAAATTGGCTCCCGGGTTTGCTTATTCGCATTTTTCAGGGACGGATTCCGCCGCGCTGAGAAGTATGCCAGCCCCGAGCATTGTTGACAAGAGGGAACTGCCGCCGTAGCTGAACATCGGCAGAGTTATGCCTGTCGGGGGGGCCAGCGCCACATTGACACTTATATGGACAAGCGCCTGGAACAGCAGCATGCCCGTGAAGGAACATATATAGAGGCGGCGAAAACCGTCGTTGCCTGCTACCGCCAACCTGTAACCGATATATGCGACTCCGAGAAGCCCGGCTATGACCGGCACGGCTCCCAGAAAACCGACGGCCTCCGTAAGCGACGCAAAAGCGGAATCACTGTAGGGCAGGGGCAGGTAGTTGTTCGCCCATACGGCACGCCCCCAGCTCGCCCCTGAAAAACCGCCGCGCGCGAGCGTGTACTTGAACTGCATTATGTGCCATCCCGCGCCCAGTTGCATGGCCTCCGCATCCCTGAATCCCTGCAGGCGCCTGAGCATATACGGGATTTTCAGCAGGAGCAGGCCCGATAACGGGACGGATGCGGCAAGCGCGGGTATCATTATCCAGAGCTGTTTTCCCCTCAGAAAATAGAATATTGCGAACCCCGCGGCATATACCGCCGCTGTCCCGAAGTCCGGCTGCAGCATTATCGGCAGGAGCCAGAGAAGTCCAAGCCCGAAAAGCAGCGCGGTGCATTTGTGCCCTTTATATTTTCGGTCGACATAGCATAGGCTGAGGATGAAAAAAGGTTTTGCAAGTTCGGACGGCTGTACAAGAAAAAGACCTGTCGAATACCATCCTTTCATACCGTTTATCCTTGTTCCGAATACGAGAACAAGTACCAGGGCGCAGTATGAGATCAGCGCCACCCGCAGTAGCGCGGATTGTATCTCCCCGAAGTTCAGCCGGGACACTGTTGTCAAAACTATGAAACTGCAACTCAGCCATATGAACTGGCGCGCCGCAAATGACCGCGGATAGTCGCCGTATATGGTGGCATTATAGACGGCCAGGCATCCCCAGAGTCCGAGCATCAGCAGAATTCCCTGGAGTATCAGCGGAAGGCTGACGCGTTCGGAAAGGCTTTTTTTGGCATCTGTTGTCACTACGGTTTCTCCGTGGTCTGAGCAAGGACGACATCCTTTCCGGACGAGACCTTTTTATCTTCGTCCCAGGTCCCGGTTATCCAGGAACCGTCCCTGGCAAGCATTACCCGGTAGCTTCCGGGTGTGCCTCTCAGTATATGATCGTATTTTTTTTCAAGCCCGGAGATGCCGACCAGCATTCCGTTCCGGAATTCCGTCTCTCCTATCAGGCGCCCTATCTCCGGATCCTTGACGGTTTTTCTGCTTATGAGCGTCCGGATCCGGAACAGCGGTGAGCCGGAAACAATTTTCCTGGCACGCGCCAGATCCGTCACATCCAGCCCTGTCACGACTATCTCCCCGTTCTTTCCTGTCACTGGCTTTGCCTTCGGAAATTCTCTTCGCAGACAGGATAAAGCTTTCACGGGCATATCAGAATCATGTTC
>CAZGYO010000238.1:0-4617 GCA_964530455.1 uncultured Victivallales bacterium | reverse complement strand
GCGTTCGGCTTCATATTTATTGAAATATATCGGCAGATTCACGGACACCATCGCGATTAGAGGATCCTTGCCGTTGTCGCTCGGGCGCGTTGCCGCAGATCTCCTGTCCGTCTGGATATAGTCCACGCCAAGAGTCACATCCGGAATATATCCGCGCCTGGCAATCTTTTTTTTGGTCTCCTCGATGGAAATACGGTGCCCGAACTCCTTCAGTTTGGGATTCACCATCACAAGTTCTTTGAGGGAAGCTTTTTCCTCTTCGGGAAAAGATTTCAAATGCAGTTTATCCGGATACGGGAACGCGCTTTCGCGCGCCTGCCGATCCCGGTTCAGGACATGTGCGAATTTGGCCATCAGCGGTTTATTGAAGTCCTTCAGGGAATCCAGTCGCTCGGCAAACTTGCTCGTCTCTATCTGAATTCTTATCAGATCCGGGTATTTGAACACTCCGGCCTGGTATTTCTCCCCGGCAATCTTTTCCATTTCCCTGAACAAGGCCAGATTGTCCTTTATAATGTCAAGAGACCTGCCCAGAAAGTAGTAATCGTAATAGACATCCTTCACGCTGTAAAAAAGTTTAAGCTTCTCCGCCTCGTAACTCTGCCTGCTGCTTTCGGCTTTCTCGAAGGCGGCCTCACCCTTCAGCAGCAAAGTCCCGTACCATGGAAAAATCTGGGATATTCCGAACTTGTGCTTCTGCGGTCCCACCCTGGTTTCAACCTCACGGATGAAATAGCCGTATTCAAACTTGGGATCCGGCAGAGAGCGGACCTGAGGAATCTTTTCAAGTTCGGATTTCCAGCTGTTGAATTCCGCTTCAAGCGCGGCGTTCTTCAATAATGCATAAGCGAGCAAATCCCCCAGTTCAGATTTGCCGTCCAGCTCCGGAACCTCCCGGTTGCCGGATTCGTATTGCTCTTCCACAGCCTCGACCTTTTCCCAGGCTTCGCGCTCGGCGGTCACGCAACCGAAAAAAATGAATGCCGAAAACCATCCAAAAAATATATTTTTTTTCATTAGTTCTTCCGGTGAAAATGATAACGTGAATCGCACGTATTCAGTCAACCACGTCGGGGTCGGGGCTGAGACACTCGAAGACTGTCCAGTACTGACCCCGAGCAAACGGGGTTTGCTGAATATGTGCCATTGTTCCGGATATATTATATATACTATATCGTTATTATAGACTTTAAACAAGCTAGTGTTTGCGTTTTTTCTTGCAAAATCTGCCAACCCGGATTATTCACAGGGGGTTTTGCAGGGCAAAAAAATGGACACAGGCAAGCCGTATCCGGGACGTCGCAATAAATCGGCTACAAGCCTCAGCTTGTTCAAAGCCGGCACGGTTTTATCACGGGGCTTCTGCTTGAGCAGTGAGATATCGCGGACAGCGGCTGTCTTTATCCTGAAAAAAGGCAGTTGCCGCAGCGTAGCGTGGATTTTTATGCTATATTGAGCCAGTTTCAAAACTCCGCGTGAACCGCGCGGCCACGGAGAGTTTTGAGATTGGCTCATATTATACTAATTCTATTGAAGACCCAAAAAGTACAAATTGTAACAATGAATAATTTCCTCAAATCCATTACTCTGCTTCTGGTTCTTCTCAATCCTTTCCTCGTGATTATCTACCTGATTGATGTGATAGAAAAACTCAACCGCGAACAGTTCGCGCGCGTTCTGTTGCGCGCGGGAATCATAGCCGCCATCGTATTTTCATGTTTCGCCATGCTCGGAGATGCGGTGTTCTCCAGAATAATGCACGCGGAGTTCGCATCCTTCGAGATATTCGGGGGAATAGTTTTTCTGCTTATCGGCCTGCAGTTCGTATTCCATGGCCCGACAGCGATAGAGATTCTCCGGGGTGAGTCCGAATATCTCGCGGGAGCAATCGCAATGCCTATACTCATCGGACCCGGCACTATCAGCGCAAGCGTCATAATCGGGAAAAACCACCCGCCCGCCACAGCCTGCGGCGCCATTCTCATTGCGGTATTCATCTCGATAATCATTATGATAGGGCTGAAAGACCTGCATGACTACGTCCGACCGAAAAGGGAACCTCTTATTCAAAGATACATAGAGATCGCCGGACGCATCACCGCTCTATTCGTCGGGACAATATCTATACAGATGCTAATGCAGGGAGTCAGATCCTGGGTAAAGAAGTTTTAAACAAAGAGGAAGAGACAGATGGAATACAGGAAACTCGGAAAACACGGTCTCAAGATCAGCGCGGTATCTGTGGGCGGTCACGCTGACTGGGCTAAGAACATACCCGACGAACAGACCGAGCAGATAGTTGTCACGGCATACGATGCGGGCGTAAACTATATTGACAGCGCCGAGAAATACGGAAACGGAAGATGCGATGAACTGCTCGGAAAAATAATCAGGAAACAGGGCTGGTCTCGCGACAGCCTTGTGATCGGCAGCAAAATAAGCAAAGGCGGATGCAAAGGTTCCGTCCCGACCAGCCAGGGAATGCACAGAAAACATCTTGTAGAATCATGTCACCGCGCATTGCGTTGCTACGACACGGATCATCTCGACCTGTTTTTCTGCCACAGGCCGGATCCAGAGGTACCGGCGGAAGAAGTGGTTCGGACTATGAACGATCTGATAAGACAGGGAAAGATCCTATACTGGGGAACAAGCGACCACAGTCCCGAACTTCTGTTCGAGATGCACGATATTGCCGGAAAACTGGGACTTGAAGGGCCGCATATGGAACAGACGTGGTACAACCTGCTTGGCCGCGCCCGTATCGAAAGGGATCTGAAACCGCTGTTCAGCAAATACGGGATGGGCACCACAGTGTACCAGCCTCTCGGCGGCGGAATTCTCACAGGGAAATACCTGGAGGGAATACCCGAAGGAAGCCGTTTCTCACGCAACGAGTGGATGCGCCGATCCCTCACTGAAAAGCGTTTGGAGAAGGTCAGGGAACTCGGAAGAATTGCGGGGAATCTCGGAATATCAATGCCGACATTCGCAGTTGCATGGACGCTCAAGAACCCGAATGTCAGCACGGCAATTGTCGGCGCTTCGCGTCCGGAGCAAATCAAAAGCAACGTGGAGGCCGTCGAGGCCTCTTCTAAACTGACCGAGCCCGTCATGAAAGAAATAACCGGTATCCTCGGAACTGAACTTCAGTACTGATACAAAGTGCGCAGCCCGGACACAATCAATCTTATGTGATTAAGCGCATTCTTAAGCACTGCGGACTCTGGTTCGAGCCTGCCGGACACTCATCCCCCCGTTATTTTTGTAGGGCCTACCCCGGATTTTTCATGAACGAAGCATCAGGGCGGCGTATGCGCCATCGTGAAGGCTGCAGGGCAGTAGCTGCTTTTCCTCAAGCAGGGAGAAGTCCTCTTTTTTTTCTTCCAGAAACCAGTCTATCTGCGACTCGTTTTCGGCGCTTTCAATACTGCAGGTACTGTAGACTATCCTGCCGCCGGGTTTGACCAGTTCCGCGGCTTTTGAAAGGAGCCGGCGCTGCAGTGCACACAGATCGGAAAGCCTTTCGTCTGAAAAGCGCCAGAGCACATCTGGTTTATGTCTGAACACTCCCGTATTGGAGCACGGCACATCCAGGAGAACGGCATCGAAGCACTTTTCAGCGAAGGGCGGTGCAAGGAGGTCGGCCGAAACCAGCGACACCGAGAACTTCGTATTCGCGAAATTCATGGACACGCGTTTAAGGCGTCCAGGCGATCTGTCGGCGGCGACGAGATGTCCGTCTTCGATTCTTCCGGCAAGCTGTAGCGCCTTTCCGCCGGGCGCGGCGCAGAGATCGGCGACGGTCTCGCCGGGTTGAGGGTCAAGGAGTTTCACGGAAAGGCATGTCGCGGGATCCTGGATATAGATCAATCCTTTTTTAAGCCATCCGCTTCTGAACAGGCTGCCTGGTTTTTCAGAGATGTAAAACCGCAGTCCTTTCCACGGCCCGTTCTCCGGCAGGGGAACGCATCTCCTTTCCCGCAGCTCGGAGTCCGGGATATCGTTCCGGAGCCGGAAGGTCACGGGGGCCGGCAGCATAAGCAGTTCCGCAAACCGTTCAAGTTCCTCCTCCCCGAAAGAAGATGCCCAGCGCGCGCGCAGTTTCTCCGGAAACAGTTCCGCCGGAGTTTCAAAAAGGACGCTTTCCGGGCTTTTCGAGATGCCCACAATCCTTCTGAGAACGGCATTTACAAATCCTGCCGCCCTTTTGCCCCCGTTTTTGCGTGCGAGGTCGACGGCGCAGTTGCAGGCCGCCTCCGCGGGTATCCCGTCCTGGAAAAGAATCTGCACTGAAGCGCATTCGAGAATCCTTCTCAGAACCGCCGCCGGACGTTTCTTTGCGAATTTCGCAAGAAGCGTTGTCACCGGCACACGGTATCGGAAATAGGCACGCAGCAGGTCTCCAAGGGTCCTGCGGAACTTCGGCGAAGCCGTGTTCAGGCAGGATTCCAGGCTTGCGCCCTCCTCCCAGCGGCGAAGGCAATAGACTGCATTACGCAGAATTTCATCGGATATCTGTGTTTTTTTGGGCATGCTCGTATAACTGTCTTGCTTAACCTGTGCATATTCGAAAAGGTTTTGGATATTCCAAAACTTTTAGAATCTGCACGTAAC
>CAZGYO010000237.1:0-4630 GCA_964530455.1 uncultured Victivallales bacterium | reverse complement strand
ACGACTATCACGAGAAAAGCCTCAAGATCATCGAGGAGAGCCAGAAGCCTGAGCTGTCCTATCACGGGAAGATCCTCAAAGCCCGAAACGCCCTTACTTACGCCATACTGAACCATCCCATTCTCAGAGAATCGGTTTTCGAGGCTGTTATCGGCATACTGTGGTACCTTGGCCTGCTGGTACCTTTCGTGTTCTTTTTCGAGAAGCTCGTCTTCTGCTACCCCGACATAAGAAAACAGATAGCCGCGCAATCCGCGATATTCCTGATGGTCTTCCTCCTCTTGTGGCTGCTGCATCCCGCGTTCCAGATGGTTCGCTCATCGCTGATGATTTTACTGGGATTCATAATCATTATCATATCCGGCGGCATCACTTTACTTTTCTCGTCGAAGTTCCAGGAAAACCTCGAGGAACTGCGTAAGAAACAGGGAAAAATCTCCGCTGCGGAAATAAACACCATGGGCGTGGTAGGTTCTGCTTTCATGCTGGGCCTTAACAATATGCATCGCCGCAAGGTACGCACCGGCTTGACCTGCATAACACTGACTCTTCTGACTTTCGTGATGATTTCCTTCACGTCCGTGGAGAACGACCTGGTCGACGAAAAGGACATCGTGGGAAAAGCTCCGTATCAGGGAATGCTTATAAAACGCGAGCGTTTTCTTCCCCTGAAACCTGGCGAGATCCTCGCTTTCAAGGAACGTTTCGCCGACAAGTACAAGGTCGCGGTCCGAAAAATGCTCGTGGGCGTCGAAAACTACCAGGCAGCCAGACCGGAAAACCCGGAACTCAAGGCGGAAACAAGCTTCAACGGACAGAAATACAGGTACGAATTCAACTCCATCCTCGAGTTCTCGCCGGAAGAACCCTTGAAAACTGATATTGAATTCACAGCGGGAAAAGGCTGGTTTTCCGCTGAAAGCCCCGAAATCCCCGAAGTTCTTATCCCTAACACTATGGCTTCGGTGCTGAACATCACCCCTTCAATGGTTGAACGCGGCAAAGTCATTGTATATATAAACAGCCAGCCTTTCAACGTGCGTTCCATATTCTCGGCCGTCTCACTCAACAATCTCCGGGATCTGGACGGCATCGACGTGCTGCCTTTCGACGTTACAAACATGACCGCGATAAACAGGTCCGAAACATCGCGCACGGATATAACCGCCGAGGACGACGATCCCAGGATATCCGCGGAAAAAATAGTCATAGCAAGGCTCAACAAGGGCCTGAGCAACGTGCCGAAATCAAAGCAGATAATATCGAGTGTATCTGTTGTTATGAACGATACGCCCTACAAAAAGGCCTCCGAAACTATCGATACCTTCATGGAACAGACCGCAGAGCCCCTTTTCTTCGGACTGGACGGGGTCGCGTACAGGGGACTGCGCTGCAGGGCCACCTCAATGGCCGGACTCGTGGACCTGATCATACCGCTTCTTATTGCGGGCCTGACCGTGCTTAACACCATGAGAGGCTCGGTCTACGAAAGAAGGGACGAGATATATGTCTACAACGCCGTCGGAATCGCACCCCGCTACATATTCTTCATGTTTTTCGCGGAAGCTTTCGTATATGCCGTGGTGGGCGCGCTTCTCGGCTATCTGCTGAGTCAGGGAACCGGAAGGGTACTCACCGCGATGGACATGACCGGCGGACTGAATATGACATACACATCTATCTCGACGATCTATGCCTCGCTTACGATCACCGCGGCGGTTTTTATCTCCACATATTTTCCCGCGAAATCCGCGATGGAGATATCGGCCCCCGCAGAGGATGCCGGATGGGATCTGCCCGAACCTGTCGGCGACAGGCTGTCTTTCGACCTTCCATTCAACTTCGGAACTAAAGGAAGAATGGCCGTTCTGGTATTCTTTGAGCGATATATGCTCGACAACGGCGAAGGAAGCGCGGGACGTTTTTATGCCGGCATTCCCGAGATGCACGTCGCAAAAAATGAAAAGAATGAACTGGTGCCCGATATCCGGACAACAATATGGCTGAAGCCTTTCGATCTTGCGGTTTCGCAGAGAATGCTCATATCCATGCCGGTGGATCCCGAAACGGGGCAGTACAAAGCGCACATAACCCTGACCAGACTTTCCGGGACGCGGCAGTCGTGGATGCGCCTGAACAAGGGCTTTGTGTCTCTGGTGCGCAGGCATTTCCTGCACTGGCGGGCAGTAGGGGAAGAGGATATAGAGGAGATGTTCGTGGAGTCTAAATCTAAATTCAGTAAAATGACGGGATAAAAGCAAGTCGATGAAGAGCAGAGCAGATAAGGACATGCAGGAATACAGGGACCTTCTCGAGGTGCCGACCGAATTCCAGGACGGTTTCGGCTGGAACACCGTTATAGGTATCTTCTTCTGCGGTCTTATAATGATGCCCGGCGGCATATACCTGGGCCTTATGACAGGCGGCAACATGGGGATGGCCGCCTCATGGGTTACGGTCATCCTTTTTATGGAAATTGCCCGCCGCGCTCTCAAACCGATGTCAAAGCAGAATCTGGTCATACTTCTTCACGCGGCCAGAGTGATGATGATCGGGCACATTCTGTTTCCCGGCGGTCCGATGGGGCAGCTCGTGTACCGCGCGTATCTCGTCGGCAGCGATGCGGTAAGGGATGCCGGAATGCTGGGCGAGTTCCCTTCCTGGTTCGCCCCGCATCCAGACAGCCCGGCCATACTCGAAAGAAACTTCCTGCACATCGACTGGGCCGTGCCTATAGGCATCGCCCTGTTCCTCTTCCTAATCAGCACCATCCAGAGATACACGCTGGGATACATCTTTTTCAGGATAACATCGGATGTGGAAAACCTGCCCTATCCTCTTGCGCCGATCGGCGCTCAGGGTGCAACGGCTCTGGCAGAATCCGACGACCATCTCAAAGAAGAGGATCAGCAGGAAGGCTCTCTTGAACCCCCGAAAAAGAAAAAGAAGAGCCTGAGATGGAGGATTTTTACACTCGGGGCATATATCGGCATCGGATTCGGCTTCCTGCAGGTCGGGATACCAGCGATCAGCGGCTTGTTCCTCTCAAAACCCTTCTACCTTATTCCGCAGCCGTTCATCGACACCACTACCCTTACAGAGACGATTCTTCCGGCGACGCCGACGGGTATAGCCTTCGATCTCGGGCTGCTGTTCCTGGGCTTCGTGCTGCCGTTCTGGGCCATTCTCGGGACTCTGGCGGCTGTGCTCCTGACGGCTATCTTGAATCCGATCCTCCACCACTGGGATGTACTTCAGACCTGGCAGCCCGGCATGAACACGGTCAACACGACTTTCTCGAACAATATAGATTTCTGGCTCAGCTTCGGAATCGGCACCGGCCTGGGCATTGCAGCCGTATCGCTTTACTGCACCATCAGGGATGTCAGAAGAAAAATGAAAGACTCCAGAGAAGGCGGGGATGAAAACCGCAAAGACATCTGGGCGGTTCCCGAGGGAAGAGGAGACCATCCGCTCTGGATCAGCATCTCGATATACGTTCTGTCGGCCATCGCCATGGTCAGCTTATGCTACTATCTGCTTCCCAAGAATCCCGGAATAATCTTATTTCTCGTGTTCTTCGCTTTCGTCTACAGTCCGTTCCTCTCCTATGTAAACGCGAGACTGCTGGGAATTTCCGGCCAGCAACTTCAGATACGTTACGTAAAGGAAATATCCTTCCTGCTCTCTGGAGCCAAAGGCATCGAGATATGGCTGGCGCCTATTCCCATAAAAAATTACGGGATCCAGTCGCAGGCGTTCCGCATCAACGAACTTACCGGGGTAAGCTTCTGGTCGCTTATAAAGACCGAACTGGTCGCCGTGCCGGTGCTGTTCATACTTTCTCTCGCGTTCTGGGGTTTTATATGGCACTCGGACGCCGTACCCTCCGACATGTTCCCCGCCGCTCAGGTCAACTGGGAACTGCACTCAAAAACACAAACTCTGCTCTTCTCGTCTACTTTCGTGGCGAAAGGCGAAAATCCAGAAGATAAGAAGATTAGCGACAGCGAGTTTATGAAGGCCATACACCCGAAAGTGATAGGGGTCGGATTTGCCGGTATAGTCGGACTTTTTGCTCTATTTTCGACAGCCGGGTTGCCGGTGATGCTTATCTACGGCATGATAAGGGGGTTCGGGCGCTTCCCGCACTTGTTCCTGCCGCAGATAGCCGGCGCCTTCCTGGCGCGGTATTACCTGCGCAAAAAATTCGGGGTCAAAAATTTTCTGCAGATGGCGCCTATTCTCATGGCAGGATACTCCACCGGAGTAGGTCTTATCGCGATGGCGACAATAGCGCTGAAACTTATAAAGGCCGCTGTATCGACGGCACCCTTCTAGGCTGGTTTATCATGAAAAACTGGAAAAATAAATTTTTGACCGACACAGGAAAATCAAGGCCCGGACTTCTTTGGGGACCAGCCCTTAGGAAGATTTCCAGGTTTTCATCCTGCGGACATGATGATTTCACCGCGTCTGTGGGCCCTGCCGCGAAAAGCGGTAGTTACTACAGCTTTTGCTTGCAGAACCCAAATCAGCGGCAAACTCCCCAAGTGAATAAACCACCCCGCGCCAGGTTTATCATGAAAAACTGGAAAAATAAATTTTTGACCGACACAGGAAAATCAAG
>CAZGYO010000236.1:0-4632 GCA_964530455.1 uncultured Victivallales bacterium | reverse complement strand
GGTCTCCAAGGTAGCAAGCTTTTGCGGATTTCGCAAATACGGTTCTCCTTATCTATGAAAATAACGTCAATCGGAATCCTCATAAAACATGTATGGATGCAGTTGCAGCGCCTGAAAACCATAGCGTCAAAACCATTGAAGCCCCTGCCGATCATGCCGCGCATCCGCTGGAACAAAGCTCGTGCGAACACGGGTCTTCTTGATATGACACTTCTTTTTGTGAGATTATGTATCATCTCTGCAAGAGGAAGGAAAAACCTTTGATAAATATTGGGCCCATAAGAATAATGACGACGGCGGGAAGAATAAAGAGCGCCAGGGGGAAAAGTATCTTGACAGGCGCCTCGTTCGCCAGTTTTTCCGCTCTCTGGAACCTTTTACCGCGGAACTGGTCACCCTGTATGCGAAGGATCTGCCCAATACTCACGCCCAGCTCGTCCGCCTGGACTATGGCGTTCAGAACGGCCGAGAGATCCGGCTGCCGTACGCGTCTGGAAAGGTCTTTAAGCGCATCTCTGCGCGGTTTGCCAAGCTGTATCTCGCGAAAGGTCCTTTCCAGTTCCTCGCCGAGAGCGTCGGTCCGTCTTCTGAGAAGTATATCGCGAAGCGCCGTGAGAAAATCCTTGCCCGCCTCCACTGACAGCGTCAGAAGATCGAGAACGTTCGGAAGAGCCTTCTGTATCTCCAGGTGCCGTTTCCTTATCGTCTTGTTAAGCCAGACCTTCGGGTATATCAGAAGAACCAGAAGAACCAGTATCCCCAGAACCGGTTGCTTTGCCAAAAATACGGACAGAAAGGCGACCAGAACTCCGGTTGCGCCGCTCAGCAACTGCACGGCTATTAACCGTTCGGCGCTTATTTCCTGGTCGTATCCGGCCATCATTATGCGTTCTCCGGTAATCTGGCGGGTATTCCTGAAGATCGGTCTGCTGACGAATTCCATGAGGTTTCCGGTGAAGGGGAGGAACATCTTTATCAGAATCGGGAGTTCTTTCGGCGCCTCATCCTTCTCAACGTTGACCCGCTGTATAAGTTCGAAGACCGCCAGAGAAAGAGAACTGGCGGATATAAACGCGCACAGACAGGCTGTCACAGTAAGTGGAGTGAGAATTTCCATGGTTATATATCTATATCAGTTATTTTTCTTATGCTGAAAAAGCCGATTACCACCAGCACGGTCGCACCGAGTATCATCCCGATTCCGGCGATGGAGTTGAAAAACACACTCATCATGTCAGGAGCAATATAGTTGAGAACGAACATAAGGAGAAACGGCATCGCACCCACAATATAGGACTGCAACCTTCCCTGGGCCGTAAGCGCCTTCAGCCTTCCGGAAATTCTCATTCTTTCACGGATCATGGCTGCAAGACGCTCAAAAATAGTTGTAAGTTCCCCGCCTGTCTGCCGTGCGGTTATTATTGCCGTGGCGACCAGTTCGAAATCGTCGCTACGCATTCTGTCGCATAGATTCTGAAGCGCCTCTTCAAGCGGAACTCCAAGGCGTATTTCCTGGATCAGTAGCCTGAACTCTATGGATATCGGCGGGCGGTTTTCGGCGGCCACCGCTTCTATCGCCTGGTTTATGCTGAAACCAGCCTTGAGCGCGCTGCTCATTGACAGCAGTGCGTCTTCGAGTTGTTCATTGAAGCGTTCAAGCCTCCTGCGCTTTCTGAACCTCAAGTAGAAGCGTGGCGCCGGAAAGGCAAGACCGGCGGACAGGCATGCGACAAATACGGCCTTCGGCCATGACCAGTTCCTGGTTATCACTCCCAGTCCTACCAGAGCCAGGAAACCGGCCAACGCGCTTACCGCAAGGCTTACGTCGAGTATTCTGCCCGGGGGCATCTGGATCAGGATATCGTCAAGTTCAACGGCGGTCTCTTCCAGGTATCTTTCCCGGTACCGGTTCGAAGCGTAAGAAACGAAATCCACGATCACAAGCGTTGCCATGACCACTGACATCCCGGCGCAAAAGCTTGCAAGAATCATTTCCACGGGAATATTCATTCAGAAACCCTCCCCGCGCTCGTCTTTGAACATGGATATATCTATATCAATATTCGCCCTCTTTATCTCTTCCATGAATGTGGGGATGCTGCCGCAGGCAACGTGGCGCCCGAGTATCTTCCCCTCCGGACTCCATCCCTCGTGCTTGAAGGCGAAAATATCCTGCATCGTTATAATGTCGCCTTCCATCTTCGTTATCTCGCTCACTTTAGTGAGTTTGCGTGTTCCATCCTTCATCCTTTCGACCTGCACCACAATGGACACGGCCGAAGCTATCTGTTCTCTGATGGCCCGCAGCGGGAGATCGAAACCCGCCATCAGTACAAGCGTCTCCAGGCGGGCAAGCGCATCCCGCGGGGAATTCGCGTGAATAGTGGTAAGTGAACCGTCATGGCCCGTGTTCATGGCCTGAAGCATGTCCAGCGCCTCGCCAGAGCGACATTCACCCACCACCAGCCGGTCCGGGCGCATACGCAGCGAGTTTCTGACCAGGTCGCGGATGCTTATCTGCCCCTTGCCCTCTATGTTCGGAGGACGGGACTCGAGCCGGACAACGTGTTCCTGTCCCAGCTGGAGTTCAGCCGCGTCCTCAATGGTAACGATGCGCTCGTTTCCCGGAAGATAGTTACTGACCACATTGAGCAATGTTGTCTTACCTGATCCCGTGCCACCGGATATCAGTATATTTTTCCTTGCCAGAACGCATATCTCAATGAACCTGGCTATCGCTTCAGTGAAACTGTTGAAAGATATCAGATCCTTGTCAGTGAAGGGGGTTTTTGAAAATTTTCTGATAGTGATTGACGGGCCAACAAGCGACAGCGGCGGGATTATCGCGTTGACACGGGAACCGTCCTTCAGCCGGGCGTCGACCATGGGGGAACTCTCGTCTATACGCCGTCCCAGTGGAGATACTATCCTCTCAATGGCCGCCTGTACCTGATGGTCGTCGGCAAAAGCAGTATCGGTCCTGAAAAGCGTTCCGTCCATCTCCACATATACCTGGTTCGGACCGTTCACCATTATCTCTGTTATCTCCTCCATTGCGATAAGGTCCTCCAGGGGGCCGAGCCCGATTGCCTCGTGTACAAGCTCCTCTTCCACCGCAGCGATCTTCACCTTGTCCGGCAGGGGAATGGAAAGCTCCGAAAGTATATCGTGAATTGTAGAGGCAGCCTTTTTTGCGAGTTCGTCCTCAGATGCCCCGGAGAGAGCCAGTCTTTTAAGGTTCAGACGTTTAAGCAGTTCGAAATGTGCACGTTTCTTGATCTCCTGGACGAATGGGCGGTGTTTTTCGGGGATGCCGGATACCCGAAGTATCGGAATATCCCGGTCCTCAAGCTTATCAGCCTTATTCTTCGCCGCCTTTATACTCGATGTCATTTCCACCATCTTTTTATCCACGGGTTTCGGGGTAGCCTTTTTTCCGGCGGGCGCGGGCAGACTTATTTCATCAGGCATATCCGGACCCAGCGCCTCGATTTCTACCTTGCCGACCCGGATTATCGAGCCTATGCCGACTTCCACAGGATCAGATCCCACGGAACGGCCATCGAGCAAAGTCCCGTTACTGCTGTCCGAATCGGCAACCCGCAGGGAATCCTCGGAAACAAAAATCTGGCAGTGCTGCGAAGATACCTCCGGCCTGTCCAGATGTATGTGCGAAGCCGGACTGCTCCCGACACGGTAGGTGCCCGGGACAAGTTTCGGCGTCTCTTCTTTGCCGTCAGGATATTTTATGTTGATTAGAAACATTTCGCGGTCACAACAATCTCGGGTCAATATTTCATCATCCGCTTCTCGCGCTCTTCGTTATACTTCTTTATGTTTTCCTCGAGGTACTTGAAGTTAACGCTCTGCAGGTCTTTATCTATCCGTGTCTCCTGATATGGACGCAGACTCATGTGCAGGCGGCCTTTCTGAGTCGCGAAAATTATCATCTCCACCTCCTTCGGAGTGAGGGCAAGGCTTATTGTGCTGTAACTTCTCCTGCGCCTGCTCTCGAAATCCGCTCGTGGAGAACTGTGCGTTGTCTCCGTGCCCGTGGCAAGGACCAGGACGTTCTGCAGTATCGTAAGTGTTATAGTATCCAGCGCCTTGTCGCCGCGCATATCGGGAAAACGGAAAGTCCCGATTATGTCAACGTGATTGCCCGGCTGTATCAGATGAGTGACCGCGGAAGTGGCGTCGACGGAAATGGAGATCGCCCGTTGCCCCGTCTTCAGAGCCCCCGAAAGTCCCTCCCTCATGCCGACTCTCTCCCTGCCTATGTTAATCCACTGAAGTATTTCACCTTTATTGATCTCAAAAGCAATCTTGCGTCCAATCAATTTATCGCTCTCCGCCCAAGAGATCTCCTGGGTCACCTGCCCTTTGAAGCGGGTCGCTTCGAATGGCTCGATATCGTCGTCCTGGATAATCTCGCCCTGGAGTTTGCCTTCTTTCATTCTCACAAGATAAACCTTCCTTGTCGCGCCGAGTATCCTGTCGCGTTCCTTCTTTATCTGCATGAATGTAAGAATAAAGGCAAGCACCCCGAAGCCGAGAGCCGCCAGCAGCAGCAGTTTCTGTCTCATTTAAATCCCCTTTCGGAAAATTAATGTTTCATTGTACATATTCAGT
>CAZGYO010000235.1:0-4659 GCA_964530455.1 uncultured Victivallales bacterium | reverse complement strand
ACTATTGCCCATGGCAACCGTTTTTTCTTGTCTACGGAAAAATTCATACCATCACGAAAAATTTAAAAATCACCTTATATGTGCATCCGCGAGATTCCCCTGACGGTGCAGATGCGAAGTTATTCAGAGCGGCGGCCTGCCTGTGCGTCGCCTGACTGCGAGCGTAGTCGCTCAGGCAGGCACGCAGACAGGCGTGGTATCCGCGCCAAAAAGACCTGCCGTAAAATTCCGCGAAGAAAAGGCGGATTCCTTTATTCCGCACGTTTGACATATCCGGCAGTATCGGCGATATTGGAATGTCGGAGACAGATTGAAAACCGCCCCCCTGCTTCAGTCAAGTTTCCAGCCCCGCAAACAGAAGGACCTGAAAAATACAGTAAAAATGGCCGTCGAATTCGTACATCTCCACGTTCACTCAGACTACAGCATACTTGATGGAGCATGCTCGGTGAAAGGAATTGCCGAAAACGTCCGTGAACACGGAATGCATTCCGTGGCTCTCACAGACCACGGCAATATGGGCGGCGCGGTCGGATTCTACCAGCAGATGTGCAGAAATCAGATAAAACCCCTGGTCGGCTGCGAACTCTATATCTCCCCGACAACGCGTTTCGACAAGGATCCGAACAAGGAAAATATCCGGGGCTTCCATATCCTTCTCCTCGCCGCGGATTTCACAGGATATACAAACCTCTGCAAACTCGTTTCCAGAGCTAATCTCGAAGGCATGTACTACAACCCGAGAATCGACAGAGAGATACTCGCGTCCCATTCCGGGGGGCTGATAGGACTCAGCGCCTGCCTGAAAGGTGAAATCGCTTCAGCATGCCTTGCCGGAAGGCTTAAAAAAGCAAAATCTATCCTCGGCGAATACCTGGACATATTCGGACGCGACAACTTCTATCTCGAGATAATGGACCACGGAATGAAGGAACAGAAAAGCATCATCAGGGACTTCAGAATCCTCAGCAGAGAATTCGAGATTCCTATCGTCGCAACAAACGACGTGCATTACCTGAAAAAGGAACACTTCCATTCACACGAAGCCATGCTCTGCATACAGACCAGGTCGACCCTCAAGGACACCGACCGCTTCAAGTTTTCCAGCGACCAACTTTACTTCAAGTCACCCGAAGAAATGGCGGAACTCTTTTCAGAAATGCCCGAAACACTCAAACATACGCTCGAAGTCGCCGAAAAATGCAATCTTAAACTGCCGCTCAATGAGGACCACTATCCTGTCTTCCGGGTAGAAGGGGTAGAGGATCTGAAAGGATATCTGCGCGGTATATGCACCAAAGGTATAATAGAACGCTACAGTTTCAACCCGAATTCAGAAGAACTCACCGAAGAGCAGACGGAAATACTCCAGAGAATGGACTACGAACTCGATGTCATCGCCAGGGAAAATTACGTGAGCTATTTTCTTATCGTATGGGATTTCATCAAGTACGCCAAGGAAAACGATATCGCGGTCGGGCCAGGCCGCGGCAGCGGCGCAGGCAGCATTGTAGCCTATCTGACCCGAATAACCGATGTGGACCCCATACGCTACGGACTGCTCTTCGAACGCTTCCTCAACCCGGAAAGGGTCAGCCCCCCCGACTTCGACATCGACCTCTGTGAAAGAAACAGAAACAGGGTGATTGATTACGTCAGAAAGAAGTACGGCGAAAAGAACGTCGCCCAGATAGGCACCTACGGAACCCTGAAGGCAAAGGCGGCCATAAAGGATATTGCCAGAGTCCTCGGTTTCGATTACGCCGAAAGCGAGGAAATAACAAAACTCGT
This sequence comes from uncultured Victivallales bacterium, assembly GCA_964530455.1. Taxonomy (GTDB): domain Bacteria; phylum Verrucomicrobiota; class Lentisphaeria; order Victivallales; family CAZGYO01; genus CAZGYO01. The sequence continues at coordinate 2,868 of CAZGYO010000235.1, read as the reverse complement.
CCCCGACGGGCCGAACGTCACCCTGGAAAAGGCGCTTAAAACCAGCAGGGAACTCAGCGAAAAACTCAGTTCTGAAAGATACGCCGACATACTTAAACTTGCACGCCCACTGGAAGGCCTGAACCGGAACAGAACCATACACGCCGCGGGCGTCATAATAGGCGACCAACCCATAACCAACCTCGTACCGCTGGCCAAAGGCGCCAAGGACGAAGTCATAACACAGTATCCACAGGCACACTGCGAGGCGCTGGGACTTCTCAAGATGGATTTTCTGGGCCTTCGAAACCTGACCGTCATCCAGGACACCGAAACTACAGTCAAAAGAACCAGAGGCGTGGACCTCGATTTCTCCAAGATTCCGCTCGACGATGAAATGACCTATGAACTGATCAACCGGGGCGACACCATTGCCGTATTCCAGCTCGAATCCTCTGGAATGAGGGATCTCTGCCGGCGTTTCGGCGTAAGCAGGATCGAACACATAATAGCCCTTATCGCGCTTTACCGGCCCGGCCCCATGCGTTTTATAGACGAGTTTCTGGACAGAAAGACAGGAAAGACTCAGGTGGTATACGACCATCCCGCAATGGAGAAGAATACCAAAGAGACCTTCGGCATCATGCTTTACCAGGAACAGGTAATGCAGGTGGTCCAGGACGTAGCCGGTTTCAGCCTGGGCCAGGCTGACATCCTCCGGAGGGCCATCAGCAAAAAGAAGGAAAAGGAAATAGCCGCTCAGCTGAAGATATTCCGGGAAGGATGTGAAAAGAACGGTATCAATGCGGCGACGGCCGAAAAAATATGGGAGAAGATACAACTTTTCGCGGGATACGGGTTCAATAAATCCCACAGTGCCGCCTATGGGTTCCTGGCATACTATACCGCGTACCTGAAAGCCAATTACCCGGTCGAGTTCATGAGCGCCGTGCTTTCAAGCGAGATAGACAATGCCGACAAGGTCGCTCTCCTGATACGCGAATGCGGGGAGATGGGGATAGCTGTTCTGCCTCCCGACATAAACAGAAGCTTCAGCAATTTTACAGTCGACGGCGATTCCATCAGGTTCGGGCTCGCAGCCATCAAAGGTGTCGGGACCAAGGCAGCTACAGAGGTTATCGAGGCACATGAAAAGGGAGATTTCAAGGATATGCTGGACTTCTGTAAACGGACGGCCCAGGTGTTGAATTCAAGAATGCTTGACAGCCTGATAAGGGCCGGGGCACTGGACGGGTTAGGGGTCAGGAGATCCCAACTTGCGGCCGTGCAGGAAGACGCGATCTCGTGTTCGCAGCGCGAGGCCAGGGAAGAGGCCAGCGGACAGGGAAACCTCTTTGAACTTCTCGGTGAAAGTGACAGGAAACAACTCACAAGCCTTGAGTTTCCGGACATCCCTGAATTCGAGGAACACGAGCTTCTCGAAGACGAAAAACGCCTGCTCGGCTTCTATGTCACCGGACACCCCCTGGGCCGCCACGCAGAACTTATAGAGAGATATTCGACACACACGCTTCTCGAAGTCCCGCAACTCTCCCAGGACACAGGCATACGCATAGGCGGCCTCCTCGGCAAGGTGAATGTCAAACAGAGCAAATCAGGCAGGAATTTCGCCGTCTTCCAGTTTGAAGACCTGCATTCAAACATCGAATGCCTAATGTTTTCAAAGAAATTCGAGGAATGCGGCGATATGCTCCTTGAAAACAATGTCTTTTTTATCGAAGCGCTGGTAGACGCGCAGAGAGAGGAACGTAAGCTTCTGGTAGAGGAAATCGTCCCCATAGAAGAAGCGCCGGCAAAATATACCGACGAACTGCACATCAGGATCAATGAAGGAACTGCGGACAAAAAGCTCCTCGAAGAAGTCAGAAACATATGCTCCAGACATACGGGCGGAGATACCAGAACCATTTTCTGCATCCGCTGCACTTCCGGCGAAATCGCTTTCGTCGAGTGCTCAAGCAAATACAAGGTGAAAATATCCCCGGAACTTGTCAGAGGTATACGCGAAATAAGCGGCGAGGAATCCATTCACTACAAGGTCGGCAAGGATGTGCCGAAACCTAAACCGAGAAAATGGCCCCGGCAGCCCGCGCAACAGAGCTGAACCTGGGAAAAACAAGCATCCGCGGCTTGCCGGGTTCGGGAATACCGTGCAGTTTCCTTCACAGATCGGTGATCTCAGGAAGAATCCTGTCCGTTTCCGATATTAACCGTTTTTTTTAATCCGAGGTAATTTTAAAAGTATTCAATTAAAATTCAACTGGAATTAGCAGATGGAAAATTCATATAACTTATTAATAAACAGGTTATTAATTCTAAAATATCGATTTTTCATGAAATAACGGGGCTAAGAGTTCTACCATTTAAAGACCGCGGTCAGGTATGCCGGTTCGCGTTTCGAGAGTTCATCATAAGCATCCTGGGAGTTTTCCGGGGAAAGCTCTTTTCCTACAAGGCCGTCGATGTTGATTTCACCCGATTCGAGAAGCTGCAGATACGCGTCTCTGTCGGATTTAACATAGTTTCTTGGAATCATGAAACTGACCTCGTTCATGAACGCGTCATTATAGGGGATCGAAAAATCCGCCGGATAACTTCCCTGGACAATGAAACGCGGACCCGGAGGATGATCCTGCGTCCAGGGCAGTTGCCTTGTCAGCGCAAGCGCCTGGGGCAGCACCGGCGGCGCGCCGGTAACGTCAACCACAATATCAGCGCCTTCGGGAAGAATGTCTTTTAGAGTCTCAAAAGGAGATTCTTCCACTGTCTTCGCGTTTACGCCACCATTTTTTGCCACTTCTACCCGGGCCTCCGAAAGATCACAGGCGCCCACAGTCCGGCAGCTGTTCGTAAAATAACGCGCGCAAA
>CAZGYO010000234.1:0-4683 GCA_964530455.1 uncultured Victivallales bacterium | reverse complement strand
AAGGCCGAATCCGGGGATAAGATGTATCCATTGAAAGCCGGTATTACGGCGGGGAGCCGGTGAAGATATACCGGCGCGAATCCGGAATCATGAAAAAAAGGAGGTACTGAACATGTCTGGAATGGACATTTTCTACAATCGCCGCAGCGTCAGAAAATACGAGAACCGCGAAATAGCCGCCGAAACCGTGGATGAGCTTTTGAAAGCCGCGATGTCGGCGCCCTCGGCGGTCGCAAAGGATCCGTGGCGCTTCATCGTTCTCAGGGACCGGAAAAAGTTGAAGGAGGTAGCCTCCGGGCTTCCAAACGGCGTAATGCTCGGGGACGCGGCTGTGGGGGTCATCGTCTGCGGAGACATCGATGCGGCGCACGACAACTCTCTCTCCTATATGATACAGGACTGTTCCGCGGCCATCGAAAACCTTCTGCTGGCGGCGTCCATGCACGGGCTCGGCGCGTGCTGGCTTGGCGTACACCCGCGCGAGGAGCGCGTCGAACACATCCGGCAGATCTTCAGTCTCCCGAAAAATATTATCCCGATATCTGCTATCGCCATAGGTCATCCCGCGGAATCTCCCGAGCCCCGCTGCCGGTACAACAAGGACTACGTGCATCACGGTGAATGGTAAAAGTTCCATTCAAGGTCTTTCAGAACAGGCTCTCGCGGAATACATTGACTTTTCCTGCCATGACGTGCTTGTGACCGGCGGCGGAGGATTTCTGGGTTCCGCGCTCGTCGCAAAACTCGTCAAACTCGGGTGTGGATCGGTACGCGTTTTCTGCAGGGGCGAATATCCGGAACTTAAACGAATGGGGGTGGAGGTCGCAAACGGGGATCTGCGCAACCCGCTGGAGGTCGCCAGTGCCTGCGCGGGGCGCAGCATCGTGTTTCATACTGCCGCAAAGGCGGGCGTATGGGGAAGGAGAAAGGATTTTTTCGACATCAATCTGCGCGGAACCGAAAACGTGATACAGGCATGCGCCGGCGGCGATGTTGAATGCCTGGTCCATACGAGTTCGCCGAGTGCGGTTCTGGCTCCGGGACAGGACGCCGGGGATATCGACGAAAGCACGCCGTACCCTGAAAGATTTCTGGCCCCCTACCCCGAAAGCAAGGCCGCCGCCGAGAAAGCGGTACTTAAAGCGGACTCGGATTCTCTGCGGACCGTTTCTCTGCGTCCCCATCTCATATACGGACCCGGCGATCCGCACATTGTGCCGAGGATAATTGAAAAAGCTCAAAAGGGAAAGCTTTTACGGGTCGGGCCCGGCGCCAATATCGTACACATCACATATATTGCAAACGCGGTCCACGCCCAGCTTCTCGCAGCCGGAGCCCTGGTCGACCCTGAACAATCGGCAAGGCCGGGGGGAAAGGCATACTTCGTCGCCGATTCCGCCCCCGTAAACCTCTGGGACTGGATCAGCGATCTCCTTCGCGCCCTCGACATATCCCCGCCGACAAAATCAGTCTCGTTCCGGACTGCGTACTGTATGGGGGGGATACTGGAAAGCATCTACAAAATCTCGCGAATAAACCGCGAACCGCCCATGACCCGCTTCATCGCGGAGCAGCTTGCACACGACCACTGGTTCAAACTGGACGCGGTCAAAAATGATCTCGGATACAAGGCCGTAACAGAACCGGAGGATGCCCTTGCGCATACTGTCGCGTACTTCAGATCGAAAACCTGACCCCGAAACCCTAAAATATCGATTTTTTATGAAATAACGGGGTTAAAGCTCCAGGTGATGCTTCTGGATGTCCGGCGCCCTGTCCGCGATGTTCGCGAGATGGTCGCCGACTTTCTCGAGTTCGGCAAGAAGCTCTATGTATATCACGCCGACCTGCGGCTTGCATTTGCCTTTTTTCAACCTGGCAATGTGGTTCTTCTCGTATTCATCCGTCAACTGGTTAAGCCGCGCTTCATCCTGATGGGCTACCATGACAACCTTGCTGTCGGTGTTACGCAATGCCGAGATTACGTGCCTGGCCTGGTTCTGAAGAATCGACCAGACGGCATTTAGCTCTTCCCGGGCAGTGTCGGAAAATTTGTGTTTCGACTTTATGAGACGTTTGTTGAGCTCAAGGATGTTCGCCGTGTGGTCGGCGACGCGTTCTGCATCGTTTGTGCAGTGCATTATCAGGGGAATTATCTCCGACTGCGGTTCAGTAAGGTGCCTTGTGGTAAGTTTCACCAGGTAGTCGGTGATCTCAAGCTGAAGAGCGTCAACACGGTCCTCCCGCTCGGCCAGTTCCGTCAACAGAGCCTTATCGCTTTTACCTTTCAGAAGGGCTTTTTCCACCGATTTGGATACCATGTCCCAGGCCTCCTCTGTCATCCCGCGCAGAGACCGTATCGCCTGCTCGATCGCTATTGAAGGAGTATTGAGAAGGTGCGGTTCAAGCGCCTGGAGCTTCAGCGCGCTTTCATCCCTGATGGGTATCAGAAACCTGCACACGCGCTCGATCAGGCCGATCAACGGCAGAAAGAGCAGTACGTTGAACACGTTGAACATCGTATGAGCCATCGCTATATGCCTGTTGATGTTTTCCGGAACATCGGCAAAAACATTACCCGGCGTGATCCAGTCGATAAGCGCAAGGTATACGGGCTTGTTGTTCCATGGGATAAAGAATAGCAGCAACATGTATGCTGTCCCGAAAGCGTTGAACAGGAAATGGGCCACCGCCGTCTGTTTGGAACGCCTGTTTGCAGCCAGCGCAGCAAGATTCGCGGTCACCGTCGTCCCGATATTGTCCCCCAGAATAAGGGGAACGGCCGTATAAAAATTGATCAGACCGCTGCTTGCCAGAGCCAGCGCTATCCCAATGGTGGCAGAACTGCTCTGTATCACAACGGTCATCCCGGTCCCGATCAGAACCGCGCCGAGTATCGGATATATCGACATTGATCCGCCGTCCACGGGTGAACAGTCGAAATGCGAGAAGAAATTGACAATTGACGGAAACTTCGCGATCATCTTCAGTTCGCCGCTCATTATGCTCATACCGAAAAACAGCAGCCCGAACCCCATCACGGCCCGCCCCCAGCCGCGAAGCGTGATTCGCCGGGACAGCATCATCAGCAGAAGGCCGGCGATAATCGCTATCATGGCGTAGTGGCTGATCTTGAAAGAAAGCATCTGCGCGGTAACAGTCGTCCCGATATTCGCGCCGAAAATTATACCTATCGCCTGGCGGAGGCTCAGGAGTCCGGCATTGACAAATCCCACTACCATCACCGTGCACGCGCTTGACGACTGTATCACGCCAGTCACCGTGGCCCCGGCCAGAATAGCGATAAAACGGTTACTGGTGAAAAAACGGAGTATGGATTTCATCTTATCTCCGGCAACAAGCTGCAGTCCGTCGGTCATCGATTTCATCCCGAATATGAATATCGCAAGTCCGCCGAGAACGGTAATAACCAGCCCTGACAAACCGAAGATATCCTTTCCGTAGACCGGAATGTCTATTCCGCGCAGGTTCACCCCGCTACTGCGGTCGGCTATCTCCGCGGTAATGATGTATCTTCCCGTTTTTCCGCCGAGTTTGAACCTGGTCGAAGCCGTTCCAGTCTCGTCGGTCACGGCAACCGGGGTTCCTATTTTCGCCGTCTGTTCCCTCTTGTCCGGGTGAGAGGACACCTTGAAAAATACTTTCGTGCCGGATACCGGATTCCCCTCCGAATCGTAAACTGTCACGCTGATCGGTTTTGGAAGCATTGTGCCGCATAGACCCTCCTGCTCGTCCCCGGATATCGATATCCCCGTCGTAACCCGAAAACTGCTCTTGACAGCCGGATACCCCTTCGCGGAAATCGAAAAATAATGGTCGCCCACACTCTTTCCAGTAAACACCTTCGCACGGATACGCCCACCCGCGTCCGACACCAGGTCAAGAAATTCCACGCGGACATCCGAATCGTCCTCCAGATCAAGCACAGGCTCCACTCCGGGAACGGGACGACGAGCCCCCTTCCCCCCAAGAAGCCCCCTTACTTTGGGACTCAGAAACTCTATCCTGAGTTCCTCGAAGCATTCCGTAGACGGAGGCGCGTACTGGTTGTCTCCCTGTATGACTTCGACTTTGTCAACCGGCAGTTCACCCGACGGACCACAGCCTGAAACCATCCCAAGCAGAAATAAAAGCGGCGGAAGCGCCCGGGAAAACAGAAATCTCATCAGTCAACCTCGAATTTAATTATATTCTAACTCGTATCTAATGCCTCGCTAACAATAGACGCGGATCCATTTTTTTTAAACCTTACAAACACATTTATTGTGATTTTTTTAACAAGCCTCGCCCCCCCTCCCCCGCTCTTTCACCATCACGAAAAAAAAGATAAGTAATTTTCCGCGAAATTCGCAGGCGGCATTTGATTTTTCGCTGATAGAGTCTATTTATAGAACCAGTTTTGACGCGAGTGTAGCTCAGTTGGTAGAGCATCACGTTGCCAACGTGATTGTCGACGGTTCGAATCCGTTCACTCGCTCCATTTTTTTATCGAGGACTTGCACTGATTCATATTCGGCTTTGCCGAATCTGAATATGCACGGCAAAGCCGTGCTCCGGACCGCCGCGGCTTTGTGAAACAACCGGGATAGCGCTGAAGGCGCGGGATAACACAGCCCAGTCCGAAGGGCTGGGGCACTTGTCCCCCCCCCCCATTGCAAAAGC
>CAZGYO010000233.1:0-4684 GCA_964530455.1 uncultured Victivallales bacterium | reverse complement strand
AAGCTTTTCATCAGCAGTTCCGACGCTGAATTTTGAAATTGGCTCTTTAGCCCCGTTATTTACTTGGGGTCATTACTGGACAGTCTTCGAGTGCCTCAGCCCCGACCCCGACGTGGTTCACTGAATATGTACGCGGAGGGCAAGGGCGTCGCCGTGAGGCGGGGTCTAAAGAAAGCAGTTGCCGCACATTTCAAAATGAAATGTGCATTCAGGTCGGAATACTGTTCAGGTATGATATTCGGCGTTTATTTTTACGTAATCATAGCTGATATCGCATGTCAATATGCTGTGCGATGAATCGCCGCTGTTGAGGACTATTCTTACGGTGAAGAAGTCTTTGGTCATTTCATTGCGGAGTGATTCAGCAGTGCATTCAAGCGGGAGCCCGTTTTCGACAATCTTGATACCGCCGAGGAACAGTTCCACTCTGCCGGGGTCAAAACTTGCTTCCGCGGCGCCCGCGGCCGCGAGTATCCGGCCCCAGTTCGGATCCTCTCCGAACCAGGCCGTCTTGCACAGAAGCGACTCTGCGATTTTTCTCGCGACCAACTCGGCCTCGGTTTCGGAAGCGGCTTTTTCGGCAATAACCCGCACTTTTTTTGTGCATCCCTCACCGTCACTGACGAGTTCCTCTGCAAGAAGCGACATCAGTGCGCAGAACGCTGTTTTGAATTTGGCGCTGCCTTCGCATGAGCCGTCGAGGGTTTTATTTTCAGCGCGGCCGTTTGCGAGTGCTATGAACGAGTCGTTCGTGCTGATATCGCCATCTACGGTTATACTGTTGAATGATCCGGCGACACCTTCGCGCACGCATTGCGCGAGAAATTCAATGGAGACGGCGGCATCGGTGGTCATGAATGCCAGCATAGTAGCATGGGGGGCGGTGAGCAGGCGGGGTGCGATCATTCCGGAACCTTTGGCCATGGCGCCGAGATGTATTGTTTTTCCGTTGGCGTCGAGAGCAAGCGCCGCCTGTTTAGGTCTTGTGTCCGTGGTCAGTATTGCCTCGGCGGCGTCGCTTCCTCCGTCTCCGGACAGGTTCCCGGCAGCCTTGAGCACTCCTTTTCGTATTTTTTCCATCGGCAGTTGAACTCCTATACGCCCCGTGGAGGACACGAGCAGTTCTTCGGAAGCGACCCCCAGAGCATCTGCCGCGAGTTTCGCGGTCATCTCGGCGTTTTCAAGCCCTTTGGCGCCCGTGCATGCGTTTGCGTTTCCGCTGTTCGCCACTATTCCTCTTACTTCAGCGACTCTGGAATGCCGGTCTAGGCAGAGCTGTACGGGCGCGGCTTTGAAGTTGCAGCTCGTATATGCCCCGGCAAAGGTGCAGGGGGTATCCGAGAATACCAGCGCGATATCGCGCTTCCCGTTCTGCTTGATTCCCGCGGCAGTTCCCGCTGCGGAAAATCCCAGAGGGGCGCAGATCCCGCCCGTTCCCGTCTCTATCGAATGCATTTTACCGTTCTCCGATTTTGGCTTTTACGTGTATGGAGATTCCGCCCCTCGGGTGGAATTCACCCTCGACTTCTGCCCGGCGTGGCGAACACGCTTCCTGGACGGCTTCCAGAATCAGATTTACGGCCTCCTCGTGGAACGTCTCGTGGTTTCTGAAGGCAAAAAGAAAAAGCTTTAGGGATTTACTTTCAATGCAGCGTGTGTCGGGGACGTATCTTATCACGATCTTTCCAAAGTCAGGCTGTCCTGTGACGGGGCAGAGACTTGTGAATTCAGGGCAGACGAATTCAACCACATAGTCCCTTTCGGAAAAACTGTTTTCAAATGATTCCAGCTGTGAAGCGGACGGTTTTCCGGGAACGGATGTCTTCGAATTTTTCAGGCTGCGCAGAGTTTCAAGTCTTTTTTTTTCAAGTTTTTTCATTTTATTTTTATTTGTTGAGCCAATTTCAAAACTCTCCGTGGCCGCCTGCCGTTTTGGATGCGAGGCCACGGAGAGTTTTGAAACTGGCTCTGTTCTTTGTGGAGGCTCCTTAGATATATAGCTTCAGGTAGAGTTCATTCAACCCGCGCGAGCGTGCAAATGTAAAAAAAAGTATTTTCTGAAGATATTTTCCGCATATTGCTCTTGACGGGTGCGGCAAATACGGCTATCTTATGAATCTTGAAAACAAAATAAGATTCTAGACCGGTGCATGGTGCCGTGTAAACCAATGAAAACCTGAGAGGTTTTATCAATGAAAAAACTGATGAAGTTGCTGGTGGCCGGGACTGTTGTTGTGATGCTTTCGATGGTTTCCGTCGGAGTGCGTGCTGACGACAGTATCGTATCTGAAGAAAGCGGACCTTTCCGCAAACTCGGACGCGGAGTGGTCAACGTCGGTTTCGGTGTTCTTGAAATACCGATGAACATTTATGACGTCAACGAGGTTGACGGCGGTCTTGCGGCCATTACATACGGGACTTTCCGCGGTATCGGCTGTTTTGTCGCCCGCGAAGTAGTAGGCGCCGTGGAGATCGTGACATTTCTTGTCCCGCTGCCGGGGACGCTTGATGAACCCCGGGAAGGCGGCTGGGGCTACGGCCCTATTATGAGGCCCGAATGGGTTGTCGGCCCCGATCATGACATCTATAACATCATATATCAGGATCTGCCGGTGGACTGACCTGGTTGGAAGCTTGAGTTAGCCCGTCGAAAGGCGGGCTTTTTTATTTCTAAAGGTAGAGCCGATTTCAAAACTCCCCCCGGCCGCGAGGCCGCACCGTCTACAGCGCCTGCGCTCTCAACGCTTTGAAACCGGCTCGATAGATAACAGGAGTTGAACATGTCTGAAGTTTCGAAAAAAATTAACGTAGTGGACTGTACGGTAAGGGATGGCGGTTTGATAAACCGCTGGAAATTCCGTGACGAGTTTGTGAAAGAGGTGTTTGATGCGGTGAACCGTTCCGGGATCGAATACATGGAGATAGGATATCGCGCGTCGGAAAAGATATTTGATCCGAGCGAGTACGGGGCATGGCGTTTTTCCCGGGACGACAAGGTCCGGTCTATAATCGGCGGGAGTGAAGTACACTTAAAACTCGGCGTGATGGTGGATATTGGAAGGGTTGATCCCGAAGACCTTCTGCCGGAGGACGAGTCTCCGCTCGACTTCATAAGGGTGGCGACTTATCTGAAGGATATCTCAAAGGCGATTTCCCTTGCGAACCTGATAAGAGACAGAGGATATGAGTCTTTCATAAACATAATGGCCATATCGACGGTGAACAGCTTCGATCTTGAAGATGGGCTGAAGAGAATAGAGTCCGAGACCGACGTTACGGCCGTCACCTGTGTTGACAGTTACGGTGCGCTGCTTCCCGACAACGTAAGAAGGCTTATCGAGCTTTTCCTTTCCGCGCTGGACAAAAAGAAAGTAGGGTTCCACGGACATAACAACCAGCAGCTCGGGTTTGCGAATACCATAGCCGCAGTCCAGGCGGGCGCCGAGTTTTGTGATGCTACCATTGCGGGAATAGGACGGGCCGCGGGCAACTGCCCCCTTGAATTGCTCGTAGCCTGGCTGAAGAATCCTGATTTCGATATCGAGCCGATACTGCGGTGTATACAGGATGTTTTTGTTGATCTTCGCAAGGAGATAGAGTGGGGGTATCTCATCCCCTACATGATAACAGGAATACTCAACGAGCATCCGCGCACGGCGATAGCCCTGCGTAACACCGATCAGAAGGACAACTATGCGGATTTTTACAAGCAGCTGACCACGCCGGAATGTTTCGACAAATAGATGCCGGGCTTGAATTATCGGGTCATGTGATATAGGGTTCTGTCGAGTCTGAATCCCAAAAACAATTCGGGAAAAAACTTGAAAAGAAAAGCTCTTATTTGCGTGGTTCCGGCGTTTATCTGTCTGGCGGGCTCGCTTTTGCTGTTTCTTCTGAGTTCCTGCGGTAAAGGCGCGGGGGTTCCTACGTCGAAACTGCTTGAGATGGGCTGGCGGGAATACGGCTACCGGGAGTTTGACAGGGCGGAGAAATTGTTTATGCGCGCGGAGAAAAACGCGTCCGACAGCGATGAGCTTGTCGAGGCGCTTGCCGGACAGGCTTTCCTCCATCAGTATTCGAAGATGCAGAATACGGGAATCCCGGACTACAGGAACGCGTTGCTGCTTTATGAACGCTGCATTGAGGAACTTGACGAAAAACATTCCCGGCTGGCTTTTTTTCAGAACGCCGGCGCCGAGTGCTGTTACAGGATCTACAAGCTTGGCGGCGACGAGCGAATGCTTGAAAAAGCTGTCTCGATCTGGGAAAACATTTCCAGGGAACGCCACGGCAGCGTGTTCGAGCAGGAATCGCTTCTTATAAGGGCACTGGACTCTTTAGATGACCTGGAATCCGACACTCTGCGCGGAAGATTGGCCGGACTGGAGGAGTATCTTGAAAGCGCGGAAATGGATGAAAATACAGAGCGGGAATCGATGCTGCTGACGCCTGTGATGGCCTCTCTGATCAATAATTGCAGCTACTGGAACGGAGATTACAGAAAAAGCGTCAAATACGGCAAGCTGTACGACAAGCTCGGGCCCACAAGCTATAATTTTCGTCTGGAAAACTACATTCGGATAGCGCGTACCGCCGAATTGAAGACATCCGACAGAAACACTGCCGTTGTCTATTATACCCGGCTTTACACGGAGGCTCCCTTCGACAGGAGGGCGCATTTCGC
>CAZGYO010000232.1:0-4700 GCA_964530455.1 uncultured Victivallales bacterium | reverse complement strand
ATCCTGAAGAATTTCCATATGAGGAAGCTTAGAAGAGGTATATAGAAAATAGAGAGCAGAGCAATGATCCAGCCTATCAATTCCGGGACCCCGGTTCCCATAATAAAGAAATCTATCAGGGGTATAAGGACAGCCGCGAAATGCAGTTGCAACACGGGATATGTCATTCCGGAAATTACTGCTTGTTTCATATTTAACAAGAAAGTGTACCATTCAGCAAGGCGTTTGAATACGAGTTCAAGCTTTCCGTTTTTTTCGCCTATTTCAATGAGCCTGCACTCGAGATCGCCGAATTTTTCCGGATGTGCGCACATCAGTTCGGACATGGAGCCTTCCCCGGCTTCAAGTGCATCGGAGATGGACTTTGCAGTGCTGCGAAGCGAACGTGGTTGTCCGGCCCGCAAAGCCCTGGCAAGAGATAGGCCCGCATCGGTCATAGCAGACATATTGCGGTAAAACTGTATTTTCGCCTTTAACGGGGGCATATTTTGTGTTTCCCTCGTAAAACCATCCAGTTATATTTTTCTGCAGGCGGCATCCATCATTTCGCGCCAGTCGTGCACTCGTCTCCACTCATTTTCGTCCGCGTTCAACGGATCGAAAAGGCTGACGTCTATTTTCTTGTATATTTTACGGAACAAATCCTTGTTGCATTCGGGGTTTGGCGTGTTGTACTGAACATTGTTTTCTTTCCGCCATTTATCGAGCGCTTCGCGCATGGAGGTGACGCGTTCCGGGTGATTCTCGGAGAGATCGGATTTTTCACCGATATCCCCTGAGAGATTGTAGAGTTCGAGGATTTCTTCATCGTAAAACTCTACAAGGAGCCAGTCGCCGTCGCGCATCGCGCCGCTGGGTCGGCTGCCCTGGTTTGTGTAGTGCGGAAAATGCCAGAAAATGGGTTTTTCGGGGAAATCGCCGGTATCTGTAAGTCCCTTGGCGAAGCTTATACCGTCGAGGCCTTCGGGGATGTCCTGTCCGGCCAGTTCCAGGAGTGTAGGTATCCAGTCTATGTTGTTTACAGGAGTGTCTACTACCCTTCCGGCAGGGATATGTCCGGGCCATCTGACAATAAGCGGGATCCTGTTTCCGCCTTCGTAGACGTATCCCTTGCCGGCGCGGAAAGGAGTGTTATGAGTGACGCGTCTGTGAGAACCTTCCGGTACATGAAGCCCTCCGTTGTCGGAAGTGAAAACGATTATGGTGTTTTCTGAAAGCCCCATTTCTTCGAGGCGTTCCATGAGTAGCCCGACGGTATTGTCCAGGGACTCGATCAGTCCGGCGTAAACAGGTTCGAACGCGTTTTTGTTTTTGTCGATAAGATCGATTCGGGCAGTGTAGGGAATATGCGGGGTATGATGGCCGAGATATGCCGCGAAGGGCCTTTCACGGTTCTGTTCTATGAAGTCGAGGGTTGCCCGTGTCAGTTCGAATTCGGCTTTACCGCCTTCTGTTTCGGACGGTTCGGTATTGACCTTTTCGGGGGCGTATGCATAGTCGAAACCATGGTCAAGGGGGCCGAATCCTGGCCCGCCGACGTGCCATTTTCCGATAAGTCCGGTGGCGTAACCGGCTTCGTTGAAGAATTTCGGCCAGGTTCTGGTTTCCAGGGGGATATTCATCATGATTTCCGGATGTAGAACTTTCTGCGCGGCGCAGTTCCCGCGTCCGGGCAGGAAGCTTGTCAAATGCAGGCGTGCCGGGTTCAGGCCTGTCAGCAACCCCGCGCGCGAAGCTGAACAGATTGGTTGGGAACAGTAGGCCGAAGTGAAGCGTGTTCCTTCGGACGCCAGGCGGTCCAGGTTCGGCGTGTTGTGGTCTTCCCGGCCGTAGCAGTGCAGATCGTTTATTCCGAGGTCGTCGCAGAGAATGAAAACTATATTCGGTAATGACATCTCAGTATCCTTTGTGTTGTGTTTTTTGTTTAATCAGCTCAAGCTTAGAAGCTTCGGGTTATTGTAGAAATCCTTTATATCGGATTCGCTGTTGTATTGGTAGACAATATTTCCCCATGGCATGACCCAGAGCCATTTCGGCTGCGACTCGAGTATTTTTCCGGTGGGCAGATGGCTGACTTCGCCCAGTGCGATGGGTTTGCCTTCGGCAAGTTCGAGCAGGTCATCGTGATGTGAGTGTCTGAAATCGTTCCGGTATACATCAGCGGCGAGAATATCCACGTACTCTTTTCCCGGGTAGAAATCGGGGTATGGGCGTGCTTCGTCGCCTTCTGTGTCTCTCGGGGCGTTTGTATTCCATACCCATATAAGGTTGTCTATGCCGTGATGCAGTGTCAGGCGGTCGAATAGCTGTATCCAGAGTTTTCTGAATCCATCGGGGCCATTCCTGTCGCCCCACCAGAACCAGACGCCGTTCATCTCGTGATATGGACGCCATAGGATGGGGACACCTGCTTCCTGAAGCCTTTTGAGGTAAGGGGCAATTGTGTCTATCTGTTTTTTCCATATCGCGTGCAGTTCCGTGCCTGGAGTGATAAGATTCTTCCACCATTCGTCAGTGATGTCGCCCGGCGCTGCCCAGAGGTCACGATATTCGCAACGGTCTCCTTTTTCAGGTCTTGGACAGTGCCACATAAGGGTTATGATATGGCCTTTACGGTGTTGGTCGATTATTCGTTCGACAAGCTTTGTGCGCATTTCGCAAGGGTTGCCGCCTGTGTAAGCCACGTCCCTGTCAGAGGCAAACGAGTTGCCCAGCCGGATATTTTTTCCGGGGTATTCAAGGTTCATAGGGCCGCAGTGCTGTATTTTTCTTGGTTCATCGCCCGTATAGAAAAAACTCAGGTCCGAACCCCATATCAGTGGTTGTTTTCCGGTAAGTTCGGCAATGGAATCGGATATTCTGGTATCGCTGCCTATAAAATCGTGGTGTGCTGAAATGACTTTTTCTCCTTTCAGTTCATAAAGGAAAGAAAGCAGTTCGACGGTTTCTTTGTTCGCGTTCGGGTTGACGGGCTTGTATTCTGTGTTCATATGTATTTTTACGGTATTCTCCGGATTGATAATTGAAAAGTAATTGGTTCAGAAAACAGGGCGGATTATTTGCGTGTTGTTTTCCGGGGAAGAAATACCTCTTTTTACAGGCTCGCGGTATTCGGGGACATAAAGGCGTTCTTCTCCGGTGAAGCCTTTTCCATCGCACACGTCACAGACAACAGTTCCTTTGCCTGTGCAGTTTTGGCATTTACGCAGGATATGACCGCTTCCCCTGCATTTCGAGCATTGAGAATATTTTCTGCAAGGGACCTTGCCGCTTCCGCCGCAGGTACCGCAGTTAATTTTTTCGCTGCCGGTGCCGGCGCAATAGGGACAAGCCTGAAATACCGATCTTCCCCTGTAATACCCGAAGCACGGGGATGAGCGGTTGACAATGATTGAATTGCCGGTTGACGAGCTGAATATTTTTACGCTTGGGGCCGAGTAGTGCAAGACAGGATAACTCCTTATGAGAGTGCCGGACCCGCTACAGTGGCGGCAGCTCCTGAAACGGTATCCCTTTCCATTGCAGGCAAGGCAGTCTTTGAATCCTTTCCCTCCGCATATATCGCAGTCTTTTCTTCCGTCGCCACCGCATTCGGGGCATTTTTCATATTCAGCTCCTTTGCCCCCGCATGAGGGGCATTGGATTTTACCGTTCCCGGCGCATTTCAAGCATTTCTGGGAGGGGTCGATCCAGTATTTTGCACGGAAGAACAGATGCTTATGTTCAAGGTGGTAATCGAGTTCCCGTTTTTCCATAACGGTATTGAGGTAAAGCGCTTTTCCGGATGCGGCCAGTTTCTTTTTTAGTTCATGCATGTTTTCGGTTATGATTGATTCCAGGGTTGCGGCTTTCTTCCTGTATTTCGGAGTCTCGTTGTTGATCAGGCTCAGGCCGGACAGGGCCTTTTCGGCGTACAGCGAAGCGCGTCCGGGATCAGCATCCGCGAAGTCGAGGAACGCCGAGAACAATTTTTCAGAGAGAGAAAATCTTCCTCCCGCGAGTATTTCACTGTAGGACAGGTCGGCAGTGTCTTCATGCGAAAGCCACAGAGTTCTGTCCTTTGCGGCAAAAAGAAGCCTGTCGGCGTCGCCTCCTTTGAACCTGCCGTGAATGAAAGTACCGTCGGTCAATACAACAAAACCTGCTTTTGCGGCTTTAATCATGTCGTTTTTTTTCTTTTTAAGGGCCTTGGCTTCCGCTCTGTCCCGTGCGATAAGTTCATCGGCCTTGTCGGTGGGAATCCATTTTTCCCTGTAGAGAGAAAGTCCTTTTTTTCTCTGTTGTTCGGCGAATCCGGCTTTGCGGCTTCTGGAGTTGAATTCTATACCCGGCATGGAGACAGGTATGTCCAGGAGGTAGCTGTTTGATCCGGAAGTCAAGCGGATGCGGTAGGAATCCGCCTTTTGCCCCAGGACCGGATATTCAGTGTTTTCTGGAAGTGGGAAAGGTGCAGTTTCGACTTCGGCTGAAGCTCGGAAGTAGAATCTGTTCTCCTTTTCCCGACGCATAATAGCCCCGAAGTGTGCCAGCTTGGGTATTTTTACGAGCACCGCTGTTTTCGAAATGCGTGTAAGCATAAACCTTGCTTTGTCATTTTCGGAGAAGAGTTGCAGGACAGTTCCGGGCGGGATGAAAACGCGTTCAACGGCAGGGGGCACGGTCAGCCCCGGTTTTTGGATTACAATATATCCCCCGATATT
>CAZGYO010000231.1:3716-4702 GCA_964530455.1 uncultured Victivallales bacterium | reverse complement strand
ACTGCTGACACAACCTTCGTCAGCCACAAAACCCCCCAGCTTAACGGTTACAAATGAAAAGCCTCTGGTTTAATTTTAAGCAAGAGCACAGATGCCATCTTCCTGTTCCACGATATCCCCGGGGTAGCGATTGTCAATCTGCCGGGCGACGAACTTACGCTCGCCAACGACTCTGGCTTTGCTCCACCACGGTTCGCGTCTCAGTTCCGCCCGGCATTCGGCCATCCGATCCAAGCTTGCCTTGTACCAATCCCTGAACTGCTCGCGGTCACGTCCGCAGGCCAGCTTGCGCAGCAGCAGGTCAATGTCGAGCAGTCGGTACCGCTTGCGCTCGCCGCACAGTTCCCCAGTACGAACTCGGGGAGCCGGGGGAGCCGGGGGCAACGTAGCCTAACCACTTGGCAATATTCATCTTACAATAATAACCATGGCGGTTTCAAGTTTGAAGTGCAACACTTGAAACCGCCCGCAGTTATTTTGATAAATCAGTGGTTATTAACAACTTAAGCTATGTTGACCCCGAGTGTTCCCCGAATGTAAGCTACGTTGACCCCGAATGCTCGAATGCCTCTCTGCTGCCGCTGCCTGATTTAAGCTGCCGGCTTGCTTTCAGAGGTCTAGCTTTATATATTAAGCGACAGGTAACCGCCGCGAATTCAAAATAGTGTGACGACTCCAAGAGATTAATGAGGAGCCGGATGTGCCGTCAGGAAAATCCCCGTGGGGCATTGGCTCTCAAGATAGAGGAATAAAGGGTATTTACAGGCGTGATGATTAGGAAGGCTGCAAAAATAGGCTTGAACTTCGGGGCGGCTTCGGGCGTGATCACAACGCTGGGTTTGCTTGTCGGGCTTCAGGCAAGCACTAATTCCAGACTCGCTGTTATCGGGGGAATTCTAACTATAGCGATTGCGGATGCGATGTCCGACGCGTTCGGCATCCACCTTTCCGAGGAGTCCCAGAATGGAAATTCTCATATACATGCG
>CAZGYO010000231.1:0-3706 GCA_964530455.1 uncultured Victivallales bacterium | reverse complement strand
ATCAACGGCATACACGTGTTGTTTCAAGTTTATAATAACAATGAGTTTTCTCGCCCCGATCCTGATTTTCGAAATATCAACAGCAATTTTATTATGTATCTGCTGGGGAATATTTATTATGATCGTTTTAACTTATTTTATTGCAAGAAACAACAAGAAAAAGCCATTAAGGCCGATTATGGAGCATGTATTAGTTACAGTCGTGGTGATTGCGCTGACTCACATAACAGGAAAGGGCATATCGCTCTACTTTTCCAGGGAGCCTGCGTCTATACTGAATTGAAAACTACAACTTATCCTAAGAGCCGGTTTTGCAAAAATGATACAACAATCTCCACAGCAATGGTTTAATCGCTTTTTTGCAATTTGCATGCTTCGTTTAGGTTGAAATCATGGAGCATGCTCGGTATATTAAGTTTCGAGCAAAGATAGTTTTTCCTGGGAAGCATATAAAACAAAATGGCGAGATTCATTTGCGCCCGATAAGCAATCCAGAAAAACACGTTGTCCCATACAGGACAAGAAAGAGGACAGGATAGTTATATGAACAAGGAACTGGCGCAAAAGGAATGTATTCCCTGTAAAGGGGGAGTGTCTCCCTTGAAAGAACCGGAAATATGTGAGCTTGCCGAACGTCTCGGTTGTTGCTGGAAAGTAGTCGACAAACATCACCTGGAGAAGGAGTTCACTTTCGAAGACTTCAAGGGTGCTTTGGAATTCACGAACAGAGTTGGGGAAATAGCCGAAGAACAGGGGCATCACCCTGACATTTACCTTGCCTGGGGAAAAGTAAAGCTCCGGGTATGGACTCATAAGGTTGAGGGCCTGACGGAAAGCGACTTTATACTTGCCGCCAAGGTGGAAAATCTCGAGCATTAGTAAAACATGGCTCTAACCCGGCTGTTTCACGAAGCCTCTGTGTGAAAATTATCAAATCGTCATTGTTACAACTTGTACTTTTTAAAACTTTTTATTAGCCAGTTTCAAAACTCCAACCCAAGCTTTGGGCGGCAGGCTCTTTTGGCGTGCCTGCCACGGAGAGTTTTGAAATTGGCTCTTTTGAGCGAGTATACCCTCCAGCGGCCCGGGCTCTCAAAAATCCGGTGGAGAATGATATTCAGGAGATTTGGAATACATGACTCGAACGACCCTTTTTGACAACGACTGGCAGATACTTGAGCTTGAACCCGGCGGTCCCTTGACTGACAGGGATATTGCGGAACTTGCAGGATCCGCCAACCCGGATTCCTGGCTGCCGGTGCAATGTCTTGACCAGGTTCATCCGCTTTTACTTGAAGCCGGGCGCATAGCCGATCCTCACGAACCGGGAAACGTCAATGCCTGTCTCTGGGTCGGGGAACGCGACTGGGTTTATCGGCGTTTATTTACGGCGCCGAAGAGTACAGGGCGTCATTATCTTCATTTCAAGGGGCTGGACACGCTGGTCGATATCTATCTGAACGGGAAAAAGCTTGCTGAACACCGCGACTGTTTTCTGCCGCTTGAACTTGACGTCACGGAATTCCTCGCGGATAAAAACGTCCTCCTGCTGCATTTTTATTCGCCGCACGACTGGATGCGGCGTCACCCGAAACCGCAGGAGAGCAGGGGCGGATATCCGATTGCGCCAAACCGCTATCTGCGTAAACCGCACGAGGATTTCAATGGGTTCAATGGCGCACGTCCGTATTTCACCAAGATAGGGCCCTACGACGATATAGAGCTGATCAGCTTCGAACAGGCGCGGATTCATGAATTCGACTGCCGTACGGCGCTTGACAGCAAGGCGAGTGCCGGACGAGTTGCCGTCAGCCTTTCGGCGGAAGTTTTGACTGACAAGGCGCTGGAGGCGGAAGTTCGTCTTTTGTCACCGGAGGGAGACATTGTCTGCAAAGATCTCGTCGAACTTTCCCGGGATGGTGATTTTTCCAGAGCGGAACTTGAAATGAAAGTGGGAGAACCGGCGCTTTGGTGGCCGCGCGGGTTCGGAGCTCAGCCTTTGTATACACTTGAGCTTAAGCTCAGCTGCGGCGGGGCTGAATGCGACATTGCGTCAAAGGCAGTCGGGTTCCGCACGATTCGTTTTGACGGCGATTTCGCTCTCTGGGTCAACGGTCGTCGTATAAGAATGTGGGGCGTCAACCTTACCCCGTTTGAAGGTATCAGCCATCGGCATTACGGTGGGCGCATGTGCCGGATCCTGGATCTCGCAGAGGAAGCAAACTGTGTCCTGATCCGTGCGTGGGGGCCGGGTGCTCCGTGGCACGAGGAATTGTTCGTGGAAGCGGATCGCCGCGGCCTGCTTGTATGGGGCGAACTGTTTCACACCTGGGGCCCGTATCCCGAGGATGAGGAACTACGCGGACTCTGTATTCGTGAGGCGGAAACATACATCCGAAAACTCAAACACCACCCTTCCATCATATGCTGGTGTGGAGGCAACGAGGTGTACATGGGCTGCGGGCAGATGCATCCGGACAAACCGATGCCATCCCGCAGGCTTTTCGAGGAGGACTATCGCTCTGTCTGCGCACGCCTGGACCCCGGGCGACTGTACCACCCTTCTTCGCCCTCCGGCGGCAGCTTCCCAAACTCGGCGGATGGAGGCGATTCCCATGCCTACACACACCACTGGTATGTGCCGGGCATCCGATACGCAGCTCTTCTAACCGAGAATGCCAGGCGCATACTGCCGCCGATGCACAGTATGAAACGCATGCTGGGCGATGCATTATGGGATCCCGGGCACATCGCCGGGATTCTTCCGAAAAGCGAGGGTGTGGAAGCTGAAAACTGGGGGCAGTATCTGGGACGGCGCAGCGAAACGGGCAATGTTTCGATGTATCCTCCCGGCTGGGCCGATGCTTTTGAGGAGTTTTCGCCGGGGTTCGCCGGTCCCCTGGGTGATTTCTATGAATTCAACGATACACCCGAAGGGCTTCACTACAGAATTTGCGCGGCCGGGACAAAATGGCTGCAGGACTGCGTTGAGAGTCTTCGGCGCGGGCGTCCTTTCTGGGACCCGGCGCCGCGACGCCGAAGCAATGGCCATTTTTACTGGGTATTCAACTCAACATGGCCGAAATTCGGTTGGCACGCCGTCGACTATTTTATGGAACCTACATGCCATTTCTACGCGCTTCGCCGGGCCTACGCGCCGATATTGCTTTCGATAGAGGTTGACGACCACATATATCTCTGGCTGGTCAACGACACGGCGGAGGAACTGCGCGGAGAAGCAGTCTTCCAGCTCCGGGACGCAGACGGCATTGATATCCTCAAAGAGATCAGGCGGCGAGTGTCGATCGCGCCCGATCGTTCTGAGATCGTGACTGACGGTGACGCTTTCGGCTCTTTCTGGCGCTCCAGTCTTCTCGTAGCGGAATTCATAGACGAGGACGGGCAAAGTCTCGCACGAACGCATGCAATCGCATGGCGCGAGAACCAGCGTGAAACGACTTATCCCGATGCGAGACTCGAACTTCGTAAAGTCGGAAGAGACATTATCGAGATCAGCACGGACCGCTTTGCCCGCTGGGTGGAGATGCGCGGTGACGCAGACGGCGACGTGTTCGGCTGGTGTTTTGAGGACAACTATTTCGATCTTCTACCCGGCGAAAAAAAGCAGATCCGCCTGCTCGGAAAACATAGAACTGGCGTTATAAGCGCACAGCCGTTCTTCTCGCCACACAGTGCCTCGCTTAAT
>CAZGYO010000230.1:0-4722 GCA_964530455.1 uncultured Victivallales bacterium | reverse complement strand
GCCGGTGCCGAACCGGATATTATGGCATAGATACCATTAATGAAAATTTCAGGTGACAAGCCCCATGCGCAAACAGGACTCCGGAACCATGCAGCTTGCCCCGCGAAACTCATCCTGCTTCAGTGGCTGGTGGTTCTTCCGGTGCAACGAGTTTAAATTCTCTCTTCTCCACTGTCCGGCTTTTTGAGGGCCTGATTTTATCGCCGAATTTTCCGAAGATGTTGCCGTATTTCCTGCTGTTAAGCGCTTCAATATATGCGTTGACCTTGGTCGTCGTGCTACAGGGATCAGTGGTCGGATCTATGCAGTCGCCGTCAAGATGCAGCAGTGGCAGATGTATATTGTTGAGTTCTTCGCGCAGGTGCTTGATGAAGCAGCTGTCCGAGAGCGAACACCTTCCGAAACCGTGGTTGTAGAGTATACAGCCGTTGAATCTGCCCGTTGTCAAAGTCTTCTTTATGTATTCGACCCTCATGCGCGGATCGAAATAACCTATTGTCAGCATCTTTCTCGCGAGCGACTTGTAAGGGTCCTCGGGATCGAGCACCTTCCAGTCGGCAAAGTTTACCTCCTCGAAAATTATGGGCGCGTTCTTTTTGCTTTCTATGTGATCGAGCAGTTTATTGTCGTAGAAAGGCGGAAGATGCAGCCAGAGTATCCGGTGTGTGTCATCTATCTTCATCCTGGCATCCACCTTCTCCTTGTTCATCTCCAGGTCGGACTTGAACTGTTTGAGCATATCGATGAGTTCGGAGCGCCCCCATAGCTGCGAGAAGATATTCGCGAAATAAACGGCCAGAGTGCCCCTGATAAGCGGTGGGTTTGAAAGTCTGAGCCTGTTGCACTCGTTTGCTATTTTCTGGGCCTCGTTCGAAAGCATGCAAGCTTCACGCAAGCGCCCTTCATCCATTTTAATTCCCAGTCCTTTCTCCATCTGGCTTACGCTTTCCCTGAGTCCGGATGCGACCTGATCTATCGCGGCCTCGTCGTAGCCCGGCGGCGTATTGAGAGAATAGAACTTATTGTCAAAACCGTACTGCCTGGCCAGATCGTGAAATATACGTTCCCCCTGCTGACAGGGTTCGGTGGTGGAGACCGCGAAATCCGCGGGCGGAAGATCTATTCCCTCAAGAACCCGCAGAAACGAGCATGTCTCCGCTGAAAATCCCTTGTATGCGGCAATATCAAGGGCTCCCTTGATCTTCCTGCGGTTTCTCGCGAACAGCGCGGCGTATGTCTCGAGGGTCAGCATCCTGACGCCCAGTGCGTTGAGTATTTCCGACGGAAAAAAAAGGTTGCGCCAGACAAGCGGGGCTTTGCTCTTGCTGAAGAATTGGTTTCTGGTAAGCTTAGTGCGCATCGATATTGATTTCAGGCGCTTGTTCACCTGCGGGACCGTCGATTCTATTTCACAGTTTTTAAGGCCGGCGTAGCGCACTGCTATACTGGCGGCGCCCAGAGCGCCCATGACCTGATGAAATTCCGGTATTACAATATCGTTACCGGTTATTTCCCGAAGATAGTAAGCTACCGCACGGTTTGAGGCCACGCCACCCTGGAAAATTATGTCACCCTCATACTTGAAAAGCAATTCGCCCACCCCGGAGAGTATAGTCCTGGCCTGCGCACGGCAGGCCCCGGCTATGACCTGCCCCAGTGGGTAGCGGTTCTTGAATTTGTTGATCGACGTGGCGCTGAGGACGGCGCATATAGATGAGAACTCGAGGTCGGAATCGTAGTTGACTTTTTCGGCCATGTCCTCGACGGGAACGCTGAGTTTGGCGGCAACGCTGTCGAGGAAGGCCCCCGTCCCCGCCGCGCATATCCCGCTCATCTTCGAGGTCCACATCCGCATGTCCTCGTTGTATATCATTGCCTTGCTGTCCTGTCCGCCGACATCCAGTATGGCCCTGCAGTCCGGATAATACTGGCGCGCGCCTGCGACGTGCGCCGTGACTTCACTTACATGAAAATCGTAGTTGAGAAAGCGTTTCGTTTCCTCGATTATCTGGCTTCCGGTGACAACCGTGCAATCGATATGATCGAAATCCAGGCCGGAGTTCGAAAGAAAATCCCTCAACGTGTTCCTAAGTGATCCGAGGTTGCATTTTCCGCAATCGGAACAGCGTCCTATACAGGTAATCTTCCCTCCCACCATGGGTTTCGTGCGTTCGTAGAAGGTTTCGATAACCTTGTACTTCCCGTTCATCAGAACGGCTTTCAAGGTCGTGGATCCCACATCGATTCCTAAATACAGATTGCTCATGTTGTTTTCCCGGTTCTAAAAGCACAATGTGTTGGTACATGTTCAGTGAACCACGTTTGCTCGGGCAGGACCCCGACGTGGTTCACTGAATATGTACCTCGAAGGTTTAAATTGCAAAAATATGCAGCGCAAAAGACGCCGCATGTTCATCAAGTGCCGTGTTTAACCATGCATTCAGCCACGTCGGCTATTATTTTTTCAAGCCCGAATTCGGGTTTCCAGCCGGTAAGTACGTTTATTCTGCGTGTATCGGGGAGTCTTCTTCTCATGTCCTCGAACCCCTTTTCGTAGGCTTCTTCATAGGGGATATGGACTATTCCGGAACTGCTGCCGAGAGTACTCACAACCAACTTGGCCAAGTTGTTTATGCTCATCTCGGAGCTGCCTCCGATATTGAATATCTTTCCGTATGCTTCGGGATTATCGCCCAGCAGGCGAAGCGCGCGGACGGTATCGGTCACGTGGCAGAAGCATCTGCTCTGTTCGCCGTCGCCAAATACCCGCAGGTCGCGGCCGTCCAGGGCCCGTGACACAAAACGCGGGAGTACCATTCCATACTGTCCTGTCTGGCGGGGGCCTACGGTGTTGAAAAGTCTCACGATGATTACCGGAAGGGCCCTGTCCTTGAAATATGCCATGGCGAAAAACTCGTCGAGAAGTTTGCTTGAAGCATAGGACCAGCGCGAATGGGTCGGCGGGCCTATGAGCAGATCATCCGTCTCCGAAAACTCACTTTTAACGGATTTTCCGTACACCTCGCTGGTCGAAGTCAACAGGAGTTTCGTTCCTTTTTCGGCGGAGTATTTAAGGACCCTTTCGGTCCCATGGACGTTTGTCTCGATAGTCCTTACCGGATCCTCGACGACAAGCTGCACGCCCACGGCGGCGGCGAGATGATAGACCATGTCGGATCCGGCAATCACGTCACCAAGCCCGGGATAGGTCAGGATATCCCCTTCGATAAATTCGAGCATGGGAGAATCGGCCACTTCCCGGAGGTTGTCGAGCGAACCGGTGGAGAGATCATCTATTACCGTGACGCCGTGCCCGTCGTCAAGAAGAGATTCTACAAGATGTCCCCCGATAAACCCCGCGCCTCCGGTTACAGTCACTCTCATGTGGATCCTTTCAGATTTTTAACCCGCTTGTTTCACGAAACCAGTGCGGTACGGATGCGAAGCTGTTCAGCATGATACTGCATGCAATGGCTTCGCCCTCCGGGTGAAAAAATTAAAAATCGTCATTGTTGCAATTTTGTACTTTTTACATCTTGTTTTCATAAAACATGCGGGTTAAAGTTCACCCGACGAGGTTGCCGACGCTTCTTCATCTTTTTCCAGGGAGAAGGACAGACGCCTGAAAATCATTGTCGCAGGGCCCGAGATTATATAGAGATTCACAATCAGCAACGCGGCCAGCGGAAACTCCACTACCAGCGAAAGGGCCATTAGAAGTATCAGGACCAGCCGACGCGGATTGCGCCTGCCCGACTCCAGCCAGCGGCCCGCGTGAATGTATTTCATATTGCTCACCATGAGAAGTCCGAGTATCGCCGCATATACCGGAAGAAAAGAAAGCACGGGTTTGATCTCTCCCGATATTCCGTAAAATATGATCAAGGTAGATATCCCTGCCGCAGCCGCAGGCGTGGGAAGACCGGCAAAGTTCATTGAAGGCTTTTTGCTCTTGTCCAGGCTCGCGGCATTGTATCGTGCCAGGCGGTAGGCCGCGCATCCGAAATAGATCGCGGAAAGGCCCCATATTATGTAAAAGTGGCCTGTCTTCAGGTCACGGAGTTTATGGGCCATCACCGCCACCAGAACGGCCGGCGCGCAACCGAAAGTAACCATGTCGGCGAGCGAATCCATCTGCATGCCGTGCATGCTGGCCGCATTAAAGATCCTGGCGGTAAAGCCGTCCATCGCGTCGAAGACCATTGCCCCGAGAATAATCCAGGCACTGAGCACGAAGATATCCACCGGCCTTGCCGATCTGTCGTATACATGAAGAGTGTAAACTATGGCGCCGAACCCGCAGAGAGAGTTAAAAATGGTCAGCGTGTTCGGAACCTGCTTGAGCCACCTGTTGTTTTCTATCAAGCGTCTGAAATTTTTCTTCATGCCTTTTCTCCTCCATTCACCTTTTCCCCCGCGGCAGTCCTCACATATGCGATGACGCTGGATCCGGCATAGACTTTGTCGCCTGTTTTGACCACGACGTCAAACCCGGATCTCGCAGGCAGATAGAGTTCTGTTCTTGACCCGAATTTGATCATCCCGAACTTCTCGCCCTTGGCGAACTCCGTCCCGGGCCCCGCTTCGCAGACGATACGTTTGGCGACTGCGCCGGATATCTGGCGCACGAGAAGGGGAAAGCCCCAGCTGCTACTGCAAGAAACCGTCATTGCCTCGTTGGCCGTCGAAGCCTCCGGGCTCCTTGCATCGTTGTAGCCCCCT
>CAZGYO010000229.1:0-4723 GCA_964530455.1 uncultured Victivallales bacterium | reverse complement strand
GGGCATGAGCAGTTCAGCCGCGCTCGAAATTTCCGCGGGATTCGCGTTGAGAAAGATTTTCAACGCTGATATACCGGACGAAGAACTCGCACGGATGGGCCAGGCCGTCGAGAACAGCTATCTTGGCCTTCAGAGCGGACTGCTCGACCAGTTCAGCTCAATCTACGGACGCGAAGACGAGTTCATACTCTGCGATTTTCGCAGCGTCCGGGTTATTCGCACCGTGCCGATTCCGGGAAACTTCGCCCTTGTCGTCGCAAACTCGCTTGTTAAACACGACCTGGTGGATTCCGACTACAACCTGAGAAGAGAATCCTGCGAAAAAGCGGTGAGCGCTCTAAAAAAGCGGTTTCCGCGGATACGCACACTTCGCGACGTGGACTCCGCAATCCTTGAAAAGGGTGCGGAAACGCTTGACAGGCTGGACTATATGCGCGCGAAACACGTGGTCGGCGAAAACGAACGCGTTATGAAAGGGGTTGAAGCTCTGGACAAAGGCGATGTAGAATCTTTCGGGGAACTGCTCTACAAGTCGCACGAAAGTTCAAGACTGTACTTTGAGAACAGCTGCCCGGAACTAGACTGCCTCGTCGAACTCTCTAGTTCCATCCCGGGCTGTGCTGGAGCGAGGCTCAGCGGAGGCGGTTTCGGCGGTATCAGCATTCACCTCGTCGAGCGGAATCTCGCTGAAAAGTATCGCGAGAGACTCACCACCGCATACAAGCTCGCTACGGGAAAAGAGATTCAAACACTGATCTGTTCCGCGGGGCCAGGAGCAAAACTTCTTGACCCGCATATTTCATGAAAAATTTAAAAATCACCTTTACTGGATTATATTGGTACATATTCAGCAAACCCCGTTTGCTCGGGGTCAGTACTGGACAGTCTTCGAGTGTCTCAGCCCCGACCCCGACGTGGTTCACTGAATATGTACTTATATTGTTCGGGATGGTGAAGATGAAACATATGCATTTACGAACTCTTTCGATACCGGGAGCGCTTCTTATCTCTCTGTGTCTTACAGGCTGCGCATCGCTTAATCTTGACGAGGCGGCTGATCTCGCGGGTGAGGGGACTCTTGTGTCCGGAGAGATCGGCGAGGTATATTCCGCCAGGCTGGAAAGTCTCGAGACGTATCTTGAAGGGGAATATCTGCTTTCCGGCCTGAAGGAAAACTACAGTCCGCCCTCTTCGGAAACCGTGGAAAAAGTCGATGCCGTCATCTCCGAGTTGATCTTGCGCAAAGAGATGTTCGCGAAACTCTCGGAAACCTACATGTCGTTCGCGGATCTCGCGGCTTTCAGCGACAGCTCGGGGCTCGAGTCGAGTATACGCGAACTTTCCAGGGCGATAGACGACTACTCCTCGATGACCGGAAACTCCCCTGTCCTGACGCGTCCGGAAAAGGATATAGCATCCGAACTCGGCGGCGAAATCTTTCAGGCGGGACACAGATACGCCGTGCGTTCGGCCGGCAGGATGATAAGGAAAAGGCTTGAATCCGTGCTTGCTCTGCTTGAACGCCAAAGCGAAAAGGCCGCAACACTCGCTCTCGATAAAGAAATAGAACGGGGCAGGCTTAAAACCGCTCTCGCGCTCTGGGAAAGCAAACTCGGGCTGCCTGATGAGATTCTCGAGGCGCACATATCCGCGTACGGCCTGAAAGTAAACAGGAAAGAAACTATTCGCAATATCGACCGCATGACGGATTCCCGGATGCAGAAGGCGATCTCGAAAATAATGGAGTTCAGGCACACGCGCGAGGTCCGCAGGCGACTGGAAGCATACGATGCTTCGCTTAAGGCTCTCAGGACGCTTATAAGCGCGCATCGTGCGCTTGAAGAGGGAGAACGCTTTTCGGTGGACAATATTCGCCGCCTGGTTTCCCGGATGAGCCTATACAGCGGACTTCTCGCGAAAAGGGAGGATGATGACCAATAGACAGAACAAATACCTCGCCGAAATAGAAAGGACCTACTCGGTGCTCGACGACTCGTTCCAAGAGGCTCTCGAAAAATGCGGCAGCAGGAAAGAGAAAGAACTGCTGACCGCGTCGCGGGACGCCGCACGCGATGCCTTCTGGCACGCGGTGGCATCCGACCTGTGTGACAACTCCGCTTTTGTGAGAAGCATTCTCAACGACCTTGAAGCGGCGAACGATTCCCTGGAGGAATCTATGAGGACCTTAAATGATATGAAGAAGGTCCTCGATATTGTTGAGAAATCCGTGAGACTGGCGGCGTCTCTTGCCGTCCTTGCCGCCGCTTGAACTCAAAAGCAGGAAATAGCGCCGATGAAAGAACAGCCGAATATTCCGGAATGCTGGAAGAACTTGAGCGGGAAATGATTCGGCTGCGAAACGAGTCTAGCGACCTGGACACCACCTAGCGCGAAAGAAAATTTATCTACTGGAGCGGGTAGTTCCCGAAAAGATATATGACAAGCCCCGCAAGCGCGGCGGCGCCGGCGTACAGAAGGTATTTCAAGCGCCCGAGCTGCCTGATCATTATCTGAAGTCCGATGCCGGAGAAAAGACCTATGCATGGAATCAGCGAGAGGAAAAAAAATGCTTTTATGACATAGCGGCTTGGATTCTCTAGTGTGAAAGAGAGCACTCCCGTCACTGTCAGTATGCTTAGAAGCACAGGTATTGTAAGCCGATGGCCCAGTCCGCGCGATACTATTATGCGTATCGATTTTATAAACCCGATCAGTATCGCGACCGAAGGGAGCAGTGCAAGAGCATAAATGACGGTGGTGACGTTCCTCGTATGTTCCCTGGGTTTTCTGTAGAAAGCGTGGTGCGAATCACCCCACATCGACCCGTATTCACCGTCCGCAAAACTGCTCCACCTGGAATGTTCCGGAATATGCGAGAACACCGTTCCGAAACGCGTATAAAATCCCAGCGTCCTGTATCCCGGTTCCTCCTCGTAGTGGTATCCGGAAGCCTCGTCCCAGTTCCCGATAAATGGGTCTTCGTACAACCTGTAGTTGCGCAGATAAAGCCAGCCCGCAAGAAGTAGTACGACGCCCCCGAAACACGATATGCGCAGCCAGGAACGCCGGCTTGCGGGGCGCCGTAAAAGCTGTGCCGCGAAATACGCGAAAATGGTGATTGTAAGAAAAAGGCCGGTGTATTTCGACAGTAGCGCGGCGGCACAGGCAAGTCCGCATATGAAAGGGGCCGCGGTGTTGAGAAGTTTCGAAGGCGAGCTGAGGCATTTTATAGCGAGAGCCAGTCCGAGCGCGATCACCGACCCCGCGAATACCTCATTTGTAACAAGACTGTTCATGTAGAAACCCATCGGCAGTATCGCCGCGACGGCGGTGCCGAGAAAACGCGCCGTGTATCTCCACGGAAATATGATTGCCAGAACCGCCCAGGCGGCAAGAATATTCAGAATCCCCATCGCGGTGGTCAGGAACTGCGCGGTCTTGAAGTCGGACTCTTTGCCGACCCCCGTTCCGAATATCCTGCACAGCGCCGCCGAACTGAAGTAATACGCGGGCGGCTGGAACATTTCCCATCCATCGGTCGGCAGAGGCGTTTTCCATTCGGAAGACACGTGTCTTATATATTCGGCGTGTCCCCTGGAGTCGAACGGCGCTTTCCGGTAGGGGTAACGCGCCGTATTCCTGAACTGAAGCGTTGCCGTAAGAAGTACTATGAGTATGCACGGTCCGTGTCGCGCGATAAATCGGAGACCGCGGGATCGCGGAAACGAGATCCTTCCCGGAAGCGATCTGCTCATCCACGGTTTCAGGGATATCGGCATCAGGGAATAGATGATGAAAAGCAGATAGACGGCGAACAGCGCGATCCATAGTTTTCTGTGCTTTGAACGGCTGAAAGCGTTCTTCTTGTTCAGGAGATAGTGTTCGCCTCTGAGCGCGGGAACCGCGGCGACCTCCTTTCTCCACCGGCGCTTCTTCGAGTCGTATCTGACTTTCCAGCCGGTTCCGGAACGGATTTCAGGCGGTCCTTCGAGAAGCAGCGCTCCGGGGTTTTTCGGGCCGAAGACGCGCAGCTCGATCTCGTTTTTGCCCTGTTTCAGGCGTCCGGCAATATCAATGCGGGTCGGTGACTTCCAGTTTTCCGGCATCTCTGTTTCAAGTGCATGCCCGTTAATTTGCAGTTTGTAACCCCGCATCGCGGTTATAGCCACATAATAGTTCCCGGGAACGGATTCAAGCCTGAAAACGCGGCTGAATATGGTGTCCTCGCAACCGGGGTATCCCCGGAAGCGTATCCGGGGTCTCGGATGCACTATCCAGTCGCCCCGAAATGACGGAGCCAGAAATTCTGTTTCCGGATCAAAAAAGGCCTGGCGCCCCAGGTATGACAGGCAGGCCAGCACGACCGCAGACAAAAATGCCGCGCGCCTGAATTTCGCGTCTAGAAAAAAGGATCTCAACCCGGCTGTTTCACGAAGCCGCTGCGCTAAGGTGATTTTAAAATTTCCATGAAATATGCGGGTCAAAGTTATCAATTCGGAGTCTTTCGTTTCCTGGTCCGGGCCAGTTTGCTTCGTTCGCGCGCTGAATGAATTCCTCTTTGAGCAGATAATACGGTGAGGAGGATCCGGCCATTAATTTGCTCTCCTTGTCAATTTTCAATTTTCAGTCATGACTAATGTATCCGCCGAATCCTCTACTTCCAACTGGCCCCGTTATTTCATGAAAAATCGATATTTTAGAGTTAATGGCCTGCTTATTAACA
>CAZGYO010000228.1:0-4731 GCA_964530455.1 uncultured Victivallales bacterium | reverse complement strand
TACTTATGCCTCCTGCTTTTTTAAAGCAGCCGAGTTCCTGTGCCAGAGCCAGGACATTGACGAAACATTTGGAAAACAACTCTCCATTTTTACGCCTGAACGTGCAGATTGTGTCATGATCCGGATGCTGATCTCCTCCACGGATATACCTGACGGCAACATCGCAATACGTAGCATTTTATATTTTTCAAATACCAGCAGGCATTCTGTCGGGCAAAGTCCGACAGCCTGCTGGTAAACCCTTTCTGCGCTCAGCCCTTGACCGCGCCCGAAGACAAGCCCTTGACAAAAAGCCGCATGCAGAAAAGGAAAATCAGTATCATCGGGATGCTGGCAATCGTATATCCCGCCATAAGGTGTCCCCATTCTTTTATGTATTCGGAATCCATTCTGACAAGGCCGACTGCGAGCGTAAGCATATTGTCGTCCCGCATAACCAGCAAAGGCAGCACGTAGTTGTTCCACATACCGATAAACTGCAGTATCCCCAGCGTGGAGATTATACTTCCCGACATCGGCAGAACTATTGTGTATACCTGCTGCAGCGGGGTCGCGCCGTCGACTTCAGCCGCATCGAAGAGGTCCGGTGGAATGTCCTCGATAAAGTTTCTGAGTATGTATATCTGTACCACCTGCGCGCCGGCAACGTTTACGAGTATCAGCGCCCAGAATGTGTTCAGAAGGCTGAGGTTTTTAAGCAGCATGAAAAGCGGGATCAGATTCGCTGTTCCGGGCATGAGCATCAGTACCAGAAAAAAGTACCAGAAAAACTTTTTTGCGGGCATCTCGTATCTCGCGAAGAAATACGCCGAACACAACGTGAAGCCGAAAGACAGCAGGATGGATGTGATACAAACAAATATCGTGTTGAATATGTACTTGTGAACCATTTCCCAGGCAATCGCGTAGTTTCCCCAGTGAAAGGGCTGCATGAAAGTCCACGGGTTCCCCGCGAACTGCGCATTTGTCTTGCCGCTGATCGTAAGCATTATATAAAGCGGAAAAAGCGCCATGCAAAGCACAAAGAGGATGAAAAGATGTTTCAGCATCTCGTTCACTATCTTTCTACCATTATATCCTACGATCATTTCAAAAACCTTTTTATTTTTCGACCCTGATATAGCGGTTGTTTATCTCGGTGAGTACGAGGATGAAAAAGAAAATGACCAGCCCTATCGCGCAGGCGTAGCCTGCGAACGCGTCCCGGAACGCTGTCTGAAACATGTACAAACCGGGTACAAGGAGCTTGCCGTTGGGACCTCCGTTGATGCCGAAGAGTATAAGTATGAAAGCGTATGTTTTCAGCGTCCTTATGACCATAAGTACCATGTTGATTCTGACCTGGGTGAGGATCAGCGGCAGTTCTATATGCAGGAATTTCCCCACGGACCCGGCGCCGTCCAGGTCCGCCGCCTCGTAGACGGAACTCGGGATACCCTGAAGTCCGGCCAGATATATAAGTACACCCACAATACCGACCCAGGGAAACCCCCAGAGAATCAGTGCCGGAAGAACCAGGTGTTCGTGTCCCAGCCAGACCGGCATGATTCCTTCTTTGAAAACACCCCCCCAGCCCATGATCTCGTCAAGCCTGACGAGAAGATCGAGAACGCGGGTATACGCCAGCACCCTGTTGAAAAGCCCCTGGTTCGGGTTGAAGAAGAATTTCCAGAGCAGAAGCCCGACCATGCCGGGAATAATCATTGGAACAACAAACAGAACCCTGTAGAAATAGTTTACGGACTCGTTCTTCAGCCTGTTTATGACGACCGCGGTGAGAATTGAGGGTAGCATCTTTACGACGTTGAAAGCCACAAGTATTGCTATTATAGAAAAACCGCCCCAGAGTTTCGGGTCGCCCCCTGCGTATTTCGCGAGAGCCCAGACGCAGAAACCGAGTCCGATAAACGCCTGGAACGTCCTGGCTCCGTTGATCTTGGGGATAGCCCATCTCTCAGGCAGTGCCCAGATAACCGTTCCGGCGAAAGCAGCCATCAACAGCCATGCAGATACCGGCCGGAACCCGAAAAATGATTTCAGCGCGCATACGATAAGAAGCGATACCGGGATTGAAAGGTATACCCATTTTCCGGGATTGTCCCTGCCGACCGTCAAAAAAACAATGGCAAAAAAAAGGATCCATATGCTGAAGAACGGATACGCTCTGCTCAAAACTGGAACGAATTCCGGCACGAAAACATGCCCTTCGCGAAAGAGGACTACGGCGGCCGTGAGCGGAACGAATACTCCGCTGGCAATCCTCAGCACATCTGCCGCCGCGTTCGCCCTGGAAGAAAAGCGCAACACGAGCAGAAACAAAAGGAGTACGGGAATCCAGAGCCAGAAATTCCCCAGCACCTGCGCGAAGTTTCCCATGCCGACCCAGTTGGATATGTTGTCTCCGTTCCAGCGGAAGAAGGAGCGGTAGATCGCGTTGACCGCGGGGTAATAGGAGAAAAGCGCGACGATGGACACGCTGGGAAGGACAAAAAAATACAGCTTCCAGTAATGCCGCAGCCGCTCTGCTCCTATGATCTTGGCCACTTCATTCCTCCTTTCTTCTGAAGTTGTTGTAATGCTTCAGGAATTCCTCGCGAAACTCGCCCCCCTTTTCGGATTCCAGGCTTCTTTTGAACCGCAGGTCGGTGATGGCCGGTTTGAGATATACGTTCATAAGCACATCCCATGCGGGAGCGAGCTTCCGGGCCGCCGCTTCGCGTTCCCCGGGAGTCCGGCTGAAAACATATGCGGCCATCACCTGGCTTTTAAGAAATAATTTTTCGGGTATTTTCTCCGCGTCGATCTGCTCCTTGCGATAGTAGTCCAGGGCCGCCGCTCTCGGGTATTCCCTGTTCAGTTGTGCCATATACTCTTCATATTTCATCTCTCCCGATATATACGGCCAGAATTTCTGTTCCTCCAGGCTTTTGGTCTGAGGACCTACGGAAGGTTTGAATTTCGACCAGTACCCCTTGTAGTTCGGTTCAAAAGGTTTCAGAAGCGGATGCGATTCGGCACCCTTCACAGACGGGACCCAGCGACAGTAGCTGTTCAGCTTCTCGTTGTTTTCAGGCGTCGTGGCAAACTGCAGGAATCTTATTGCAAGATTCTTGTTCTTGGAAAACTTCACCAGACCGAAGCTGAACTGAGTCTCGGAACTTTCAGCAACTTTTCCCACGAAGTATTCGCCGTATTCGGGATCATCTTTTTCAGGGACCGGAAAATCGAAGACACCGACTTCAAAACGCCTGCGCTGTTTCAGGCCGGTTTCAAAAGCCGGCGAAAGCACATCGAGATCGACTACCACCGGCACTGAAACGCCCTCATTCGTTTCATGGTCGGCAAGCTCAATCCCGAAAGAACTCCATAGATCGTCACCCTGCGCAGGTTCAATGAAATATTCCTCCTCCCATCCCTCGCGGTCTATGAGCAGCGTTATCCTCTCACTCTCCTTCAGTTCCATGAGCGCCGCTCCGGCCTCGGCGGAACTTGCCACTGGTTTACCATCCACCTCAAGTATGATATCGCCGAACGGCTGCTCGTGTATCTGCTTGATAAAAGAACTGGCGTCCCAGCTCCCGGAAGTTATTATCGCCGCGTCGCGCTGGACAAATGAAAAGCCGGCGTCCATGCGGTCAATAGACATGAATCCCGGCGTAAAATAATCAGTCAAATCCTCCAGGAGTTTCATCGATACCCGGTATTTCTTTTCGTCAAGAGACGCGCTGCCGTCCATCAGCGCAAACAGAAGGTCATCTTCGTTCATAAAAGCGTCGCAACCCCCATCGATCTCAATCGCCCTGTCGGCCGTGAACATGCCTATATATCGCCAGCGGAACAGTTCCATCTGATACCGTGATGAGGAGACAGGCACCAGGACAAGCCGCGGCCTTTTTCCCCCGGTCCTTTTGTTGAACTCCTCTATCTCCCGGTTCCTGTTCTCTACGTAAAGCTTGATCTTCGCGCAGTCATTGAAAAACTCCCGCAGATCCCCGGGCGGAGTGTCCCTGCCGAGTATTTTCCGGTAGATATCCTTATTGTAAAAAAGACGGACAGTCACCTGACTGAATCCCACCGAGTAATAGTCGAGAAACTCGGGCTTGTACGAATTGCTCAGACCGTCCTTGAAGGTGTCCATCCAGTTGACATTCCTGAGTTCAGGATTGCCGCTGTTGTAGGGGTTCGGTTTTCTCAGTACGTTTGTCAAAGGGATAAAGTAGCGACCGAGATACTGGGACACATCAAACATCCCAAGCTCTATCAGGTCCGGGGCCATACGCCCTATAAGCTGGGTCGTTACCCACTGGGCATAGGCGCGCTCGGTTATCGGGATCTGTATGATCTTGACCTTTTCGTCGCTGTGGAGCTTTTCAAAATCGTCGGCTACGGCCTCTATCCCGTTTCTGACCCCCATCTCGAGCTGCCAGTGACAGATGCGGATGATTTTTTTGCCGAGAAATTCGTCTTTCTTTATGCTGAACACGTTCCAGAGCGCACCTATATAGCAGAGCGCAAGTATGGCGAATCCTATATAATTCACCGGAGATATCCGGGCGCCTTTCATTGAATCCTTCCTTGCCATTCTGGGCCGGCTGTTTTACGAAGCCAGTTCGCCGTCAGAAAAAACTCACGTATCCACGTAAATGTGATCTTTAAATCTTTCATGAAATATGCGGGCTAGTCCTTCCCACCGAGAGCGGCGGCCCTTTCTCTTGCGAAATGCGCCCTCCT
>CAZGYO010000227.1:0-4758 GCA_964530455.1 uncultured Victivallales bacterium | reverse complement strand
CAACGAGGACGGGGAACGCGTTGAATACGTGAAGATTCTTTCAGAAGCGATTGAGCTGGGTTACGGCTCGGTGATGATTGACGGCTCCCGGCTTTCTCTGGAGGAGAATATCGCCTGCACCAAAAAGATAGTGGACAAAGCCCATAAGGCCGGAGTGGCGGTAGAGGCTGAACTGGGCGCGGTGATGGGGCATGAATCCGGTCCGCTCCCTCCGTACGAAGAACTGTTTCGTTCGGGCAGAGGGTTCACCGACCCTGAAGAGGCGCTGCATTTTGTCTCCGAGACGGGCGTGGACTGGCTTTCGGTTGCCGTCGGCAGTGTGCATGGCGCGATATCAAAGGCCGGAAAAGACAAAAAGAAAATAGAGGCCCGCCTTGATATCGGGCATCTGCGGAAGATCGCCGAAAAAGTGAAGCTTCCCCTTGTCCTGCACGGAGGGACTGGAATAAAGAAGCAGTATGTCATGGATGCGGTCCGCGCCGGAATAAGCAAAATCAACGTGGCGACGGCCATAAGGCAGCCGTATGAGCGGGAAGCCGGGAACTCGGTTGAATCCGGCAGGAAAGCGGTATATGATGCGATGCTGAAAATACTCGAGGAAGACCTCGAGGTGGCCGGATCGGCAAAGGTTCTGGCCGTTTGTGAATAGTCCGCGAATCCGTGACGTCAGCCATAAAAATACGATAGAGCCAAAAAAACAGAAATTGGAGGGTTTTAAAGATGAGTAAAAATACTCGTTTCGCGCTTTATTTCGGCAACCGGGGTTTTTTTGCGGAATCGCTGATTTCGGGCGCGCGGGAGGAGATGGAACGTCGTCTCGGAGAACTCGGCTACGGGACAATCATGATGCCGGCTGACGCCACCCGTTACGGAGCGGTGGAAACGCCCGCCGAGGGTAAGGCCTATGCCGAATTCCTGGCCCAAAACCGCGGAAACTTCGACGGTGTGATAATATGCCTTCCCAACTTCGGGGACGAGACGGGCGCCGTTGCGTCCGTGCGGGATGCGGGAGTCCCGATTCTGGTCCACGCGTATCCGGATGAACTCGATAAGATGGATATGTCGGTGCGCCGTGACGCGTTCTGCGGCAAGCTTTCCGTGATGGACGTTCTGTACCAGTACGGAGTACCCTTTACAGCTCTCGAGCCACACGTTGTGCGTCCTGACTCCGGGGATTTCGCCGCAAACATCGATACTTTCGCCAGAATATGCAGGGTTGTAAACGGAATGCGGCGTTTTACCGTGGGAGCGGTAGGCGCGCGAACCACAGCGTTCAAGACGGTGCGCTTCGATGAACTCACTCTGCAGAAATACGGCATAACAACCGAGGCGCTTGACCTGTCGGAAGTTTTCATGCGCGTAAGGGATGTGGAGGCAAAGGGCGAAGCCTTCAAAAAGAAGTCCGCGCTGCTCGCGGACTATAGCTCCTGGAATGGTGTTCCGGAAGGAAAGCTTGAAGCACTCTGCAGGCTGGGCGTGGTACTGGACGAACTGATAGACGAATACGAAATGGACGCCCTTTCCCTGAGGTGCTGGCTCGAACTGCAAAAGGAACTGGGGGTCTCGCCGTGTGTCCTGCTTTCCGAACTCAACGACAGAGGATTCCCCGCGGCCTGCGAGCTTGACGTCTGCAATGCGGTGGCAATGAGAGCCTTGCATCTGGCTTCAGACCGGCCGCCAATATGCCTGGACTGGAACAACAATTACGGCGAGGACAGAAACAAATGCATCTTATTCCATTGCGGACCGGTTGCGCAGAGCCTGATGACAGGAAAGGGTCGGATAGTCGACCATCCAATGTTTGCCAAGGCCATTGGCCCCGGCAACGGGTTCGGTTGCAATACCGGGCGCATATCGCCAACCCCTTTTACATACGCCAGCTCAAAGACTGAGAACGGGAAGCTGTACTGGTACCTGGGAGAAGGTGAGTTCACCCGGGACCCTGTTCCTGAAGAATTCTTCGGCTGCGCGGGAGTTGCTCAGATCGAAGACCTGCAGAAGAAGCTCGTGACCATAGGTAAAGCAGGATACAGACACCATGTCAGCGTTACTCCCGGTCTCGTCGAAAACGCGTTGCGCGAATCTTTCAAGACATATCTGAATTATCAAGTTCAATAAAAACGGCCGATGCCGGTCCCGGGTATTGATTTATGAGCTTGCTGGGCATAGATATAGGCACAAGCGGCTGCAAGGCGGCCCTGTTTTCCGAAGACGGCCGCCGCCTTCATCTGGCATACCGTGAATATCCGACGCTGCGTCCCGTTCCAGGGGGCGCGGAGCTCGACAGCCTTAAGGTATGGGACAGCGTAAGCCGGGTCATACGGGAGGCGACGGGATCTTCGCCGGGTGATCCGGTCGAAGAGTCGATGCGGGTCGAGCCCTTCGACGCGGGCGCGGTTCCCGTCTCAAAGCACGGAAAGATCCTCGGAAACACAATACTGGGCTCGGACGCAAGGGGCGCGGAATATCTCGAACTTCTTCCGCGACAGAAGGAGTTTTTCGATATAAACCCGAACATTCTGGCTCCCTGCTACACCATGCCGAAACTCTGTTGGATACGGGACAACGACATGGGACAATATGAGAATGCGGACCGCTATCTGCTATGGGACGGACTGCCTGGTTTTATGCTGGGCTGCGACCCGTTTATAACGTATTCCGGCGCGAACAGGACTCTTCTTTTCGATATCCGAAGAGAAGACTGGTCGCAAAATCTCATAGAGCTTGGCGGCCTCGACCCCGGGCTTTTTCCGGAATGCGTTCCCGGCGGAGCCGTCGCGGGCACCGTCTCCGCAAAAGCCGCCGCCAAGCTGGGTCTTCCGGAAAATGTGCTCGTCGTGGCCGGCGGACATGATCAATGCTGCAACGCGCTCGGCGCGGGAATCGCACGAAGCGGCAAGGCTGTCGACGGGATAGGAACTTTCGAATGTATCGCTCCGGTTTACGACCGGATACCCGGCACGGAGACCATGCTTGATATCGGGTTGAACGTGGAACACCACGTCCTCGATGGGCTTTACCTCTCTTTTCTGTATAACCAGTCCGGTTCTCTGCTCAGGTGGTTCCGGGACACCTTTGCGGCGTAATTGAAAGATGAACCCGATATCTACGAACGACTTGCCTCGGAGATGCCGGAAGATCCCACCGATATTCTGGTGCTTCCGTATTTCGAACCGAGCGGTTCGCCGGACTTCATCTCAGACGCCGCCGGGGTAGTATCCGGGCTCAAGATAGATACCGGGCGCGGCGAGATATTCAAGGGCATAATGGAGTCCGTAACCCTTTATTTCGCACAGTATGCGGGATTGCTTGACAGGATCGGGATAGACACCTCAGAGTACATCGCAACGGGCGGCGGGGCGAAATCCGACCACTGGCTGCAGATCAAGGCCGATATCATGGGTGCCCCGTTTATAAGGCCGCGTTCCACGGAATGCGGAGTCGCGGGGGCTGCGATTCTCGCGGGGATTGCCTGCGGGGCCTTCGGTTCAGCAGATGAAGGTATCGGCGCCCTGGTCGCTGTAGAACGCAGCTTTGAGCCGGACGCCGGAAGGCATTCCGTATACAGGGAAAAACTCGACAAGTTTATTGAACTGAAAAAGAAATGCATAGGGAAAAATACATGAAAAAATATTCGCGAAACGAACTACTCAAACGCATCGGATCGATGTCGCAGTTGTGCGGGATTGTTCCTGTTGAACTATCCGACGGACCGCGAAGAGGCACACGGGTATTCAGGGTTGACAACGGCACGTTCTGCTTCGATGTGCTTGCCGATCGCGGAATGAGCATCGGCCAGTGCCGTTACAGGAACGTGCCCCTGGCTTTTATGACTCCCGCGGGAGAGGTGAATCCGGCTTTCTGCGGCAACAATGGTCTCGAATGGCTCAAGACGTTTCCGGGCGGATTCCTCACGGTCTGCGGGTTTACTCAGGCCGGCGCCCCGTGCAGCGAAGAAGGCGAAGATCTCGGACTTCACGGGCGGGCGGCATCGATACCCGCCGGGAACATTTCGTGGTCCGCCGAATGGGAGGCCGAAGAATATATACTGTCCGTCAGCGGAACAGTGCTTGAATACTCCTTGTTCGGCCCTAACCTGATCTTGAGACGCGAGATCAGAACGGCATTCGGGTCCGAAAAAATATCGATCCGCGACACTGTCACCAACAACGGGTTCGAGACCAGCCCCCTGATGATGCTTCAGCATATCAACCTGGGTTTTCCGCTTGTGGATGAAGGAACCGGAATAGAACTTGAAAGTTCCGGGACCCGGCCCAGGGACGGGATCGCGAAAAAAGGAATGGACAGCTTTGACAAGTTCCAGGCCCCGACTGCCGGTTTTAAAGAGCAGGTTTTCTACCATGATTGCGTCCCGGACGATGACGGCAGGGTCTGTGTCAGGGTCGTCAACCCGAACCTCTGCGGCGGCTTTGCCCTTGCGCTCTGCTTCCGCAAAGAAGAATATCCTCTTCTGGTACAGTGGAAGATGCCGGGTGAAGGGGCCTATGTCCTTGGCATAGAACCTTCAACATGCACGGTGGGTGGGAGGACACAATCGCGTAAAGACGGAACTCTTCAGTTTCTGCAGCCGGGCGAAGAAAGGAAATTCGATCTTGATATAGTCGCGGAAACCGGGCGCCTGTGACCCGCATGAAAAACGCGGGTTAGGATTTCACCCATCCGGCGCTCCGGGATCATGGAGGTTGCCGAACCAGACCAGCGGCACATCGCAATTGGGCGGGTAGTGCTCTATTGCAT
>CAZGYO010000226.1:0-4758 GCA_964530455.1 uncultured Victivallales bacterium | reverse complement strand
CAAGCTTGTTGCGAAAAAAAGTTCAAATAAGTCCATATTGAGAAAATTTCTCAATTAGGCCGTCGTCTGCGTCTTCTGGGCCAGTCCCGTACTGTCGACTTCGCGTTGCGGAAAAAGCAGTAAGCATAAGGCGCCTTCCCGGTCACAGGTTTTGTGGTGTCCAATCAGTTTTCAGTTCGATGGATCTTTTATCGGGCGAAAGGTGTTTGAGTTCGACGAAGAGAGTATTTTGCGGAAGAATATTGGAGATACGTTCGGGCCACTCGACGAGGGACACGGATTCCTTATCCGAAAAATAGTCATCTATCCCGAAAGCGAGAGCTTCGGGGCTATCTGCGATTCGGTACAGATCCAGGTGAAAGAGCCATTTTATCTTTGTGTTTCCGGCAGTAGGGACTTTGTATTCGCGGACAACGGTAAAAGTGGGGCTTGAGACAGGTTCTTCAATTCCCAGTCCTTCGGCGAATCCTTTCGCGAACACGGTTTTTCCCGCGCCCAGGTTTCCGAGCAGCGCGATAACAGCGCCGGGAACTGTTTTCCCGGCAAGGTTCGCGGCCGCTTCCTTCGTCTGGCGCGGGGAACTGGAAAGCAAGAGGGTGGTATCAGGGGTTAAAATGTTCATAACCGCTTTCAGCGGGACTGTATTCCCGCCCGGTTTTTGAATCCGCTATTCTACCTGGCGCGCCTTTGCGAAATTCGCCTATAACGGTCAGTGGCGCATCGAACTCCCATTCGGAGACGAGCCGGTCGAGGTATTTCTCAGGGACGGCGGCAAGCAGTTCGTAGTCCTCGCCGTCGTTCAGGGCCTGTTCGAGTGAAGCGTACTTGTTCAGCGGTATTTCGCTGCTGTAAAGCAGCAGTGAACAGCCCGAAACGGCCGCGATCTTCGCGGAATCTGAAAGAAGCCCGTCGCTGACGTCTATCATGGCGCTTGCGTTCCGTGAGGCAATAAAGCTTCCCTCCTCAACGCGCGGGAGGAAATCGATATGCCTGCCGCTGTCCAGGGAGTTCCCGAAGCTGCCTGTCGCGACAAGCCTGTTGCCGGGGCGCGCCCCGGACCGCAGGCAGAGATGATCCCGGGAGACGTATCCGGTTATGGCAAGTGAGAAGACCGCGCCTTCGGATGGAAGAGAAGATATATCGCCGCCGCAAACGGACATGTCCCATTGCCGGGCTTCTCCGGCCAGAGATTTG
Source organism: uncultured Victivallales bacterium (assembly GCA_964530455.1). Lineage (GTDB taxonomy): Bacteria > Verrucomicrobiota > Lentisphaeria > Victivallales > CAZGYO01 > CAZGYO01. The sequence goes on along the minus strand of CAZGYO010000226.1, from coordinate 3,564 downwards.
AAAAACTTTTCCAGCCAGGCGCCGCGTTGTTCTGTTCCGGGCATGTTCAGGGCTACCGCCAGCACGGCGGTCGCGGGCTTTCCACCCATGGCGGCAATATCGCTGAGGTTTCGTCTCAGTAATTTCTTCGCGGCCTGTTCCGGAGCGGTGTCAACGGGATCGTAGTGGATTCCGGAAACAAGCTGATCCACGGCAAGCAGCAGAAGTTTTTCCGTCCCGACATTGATGACGGCGCAGTCGTCGCCGGGTCCGACGAGGATATCGGGACCGGGCTTGAAATACTTTTTTGCAAGTTCTATCAGTTCAAGTTCGTTCATAGAGCGAATATTGACCTTTCGGATGAAGAATCAAGGGAAATACCGTGTATTGTATGTTATATCAACCGGAAACTCATGAAAAATCCGGGTTATGGGCTTCAACCCGATATTCACAGGTAGCGGAAGAAACGAACATGGCAGATTTTCTAGACTTTTTAACGGCATCATATATCGGTATTTTTCTTCTTGTGGTAAACATCATCACGGGAGTACACATTCTTCTTACGAAAAACGAGGAACCGACCAGCGCGGTACTGTGGCTGGTAGTCGTATTCACCTTTCCGGTGCTCGGTCTTCTTCTCTACCTCTTCTTCGGGATAAACAGGCTGAAGACCCGCGGGATAAGAATTCACGAAGCGAGCAAGAGGGTAAAGACAGGCAGAGAGGAATCCATGAAAAAAGCGCTTGTCCGGCATATGAACGAGCAGCGCGAGCACGTGCAGTCGAATGCGCCTGACTACCCGCTTTACTCTCATACTCTGGACAGGCTTATTCCGGAGACCCTTCCACTTACCGGGAACAGGATAGAGCTTCTGAAAGACGGCACGAAGGCCTATCCCCGGATGATCGAGGAGATACGCGGCGCGAGAAGCGCGATACATCTTCAGAGTTACATCATCGGCAACGACCCTATCGGCAAGGAGATACTCGAGGCGCTCGAGCAGAAGGCCGCCGAAGGGATTGATATCAGGATAATCTACGACAGGTTCGGCAGTATGGGCGCGTTCATGTCATTTCTCTTTTCGCGTTACGGCGCGAGACTCCCCAATTTCAGGGCATATTCTTTCGGAATGCTCATCAGGGCTCCGTGGACCATACAGCTCAGGAACCACCGGAAACTGATGTTGGTGGACGGCCACCGCGCTTTTATCGGGGGGATCAACATCGGGAGCGAAAACGACATCAGGCACAGCCGGAAAGACCACTATACCCACGACCTGCACTGTTTCATCAACGGCCCGGCGGTCGGCGAGCTGCAGTTTTCTTTCCTCAGGGACTGGCACGTTGTTTCCGGTGACACTCCGGAGAATCTGTTTCGTGAAGAATACTTCCCGAGGATAGGGAAACAGGGCGATTCTATTGTCAGGGTTTCACCTTCCGGTCCGGGGCAGAACTACGAAGCCACGGAAAAGGTGTTCATGACGGCTGCGTCCACGGCAAAGAAGAGTCTCTGGCTGATTACGCCGTATTTTGTTCCTTCAAAACCGTTCTGGCAGGCGCTTATAATGGCAGCGGCGCGCGGGGTGGACGTGCGTCTTGTGCTGCCGGAAAAGAACAACCACTGGTACGTGCATTTCGCTTCGCAGAGTCTGTATCAGCGCATGCTTTCGGAAGGTATCCGCATATTCCAGAAAAGCGGTTCTTTCTCACATGCGAAGGCGATGATAATCGACCGCGAATGGTCGGTGATGGGTTCAAGCAACTGCGATGTCCGCAGTTTCCGTTTAAACTACGAACTGGATATAGTCGTGGAAGGCGGCGACTTCATTGACATACTTCACGCGCAGTTCATGGAGGAAATCCAAGGCTCGACCGAGGTGAATCTGCGTGACATATCGCGCAAGAGCATGTTCAGGCAGGTGCTTGAGAACGGGTGCTCGCTCCTCACCCCGATCCTCTAGCCCGGTTATTTCATGAAAAAACGAATGCGAACAACGGCAAGACCGCCGACGCGGACAGGCGGCGACTGCTTTTTTAGGTAAAACAGCCCGGCCGGGAAGATTTGCCGGCTATCGATGCTATTGTATGCGAAATTATATGAGCCGGTTTTAAAACTCCGCGGCCACGGAGAGTTTTGAAATTGGTTCATGTACATAACCCGGACAGGAAAATGGACAGGATATCATATACCGACAAGAATTTCAAAGCGAGCCTGCGCCCACTTTTCGAGCGCGAGCTGTATCCTCTGAAGATCGAGCGAGGCGTCTCAAAAATACTTGAAGCCGTGAGAAAACGCGGAGACATGGCGGTGGTCGAATATGCCGAGAAATACGACAACGTTAAACTGAAGCCTTCGCGGTTCAAGGTAAGCGGGCGGGAACTTTCTTCGGCATCAAAAAAAGTTTCCGCCGAAAGGAAAAAGGCCATAAAGCAGGCTATCAGGAACATCCAGTCCTTTGCCAATAAAAAGATTCCGGAGCCGTGGAGTTATTCTCCCAGGGCCGGGGTGGTGGTCGGCGAGAGATACGAACCGCTTGAACGTGTCGGGGTATATGTGCCGGGCGGCACCGCGCCGCTTGTATCCACGGTTATACACACTGTTGCCGTCGCGGCGGCGGCCGGGGTTCCCGAGATTGTCGGGACCACCCCTCCGGGGCCGGACGGGAAGCTTCTCCCCGAACTTCTTCTGGCGTTCCTGGAGGCAGGAGCAACGGAGATATACAGGCTGGGCGGAGTATATGCAGTGGGAGCCCTTGCTTACGGGACGGAAACGATCAGACCCGTCGATAAGATAGTAGGTCCCGGCAACGCCTATGTGGCGGCGGCCAAGAAACAGGTTTACGGGAAGGTGGCCCTTGACATGGTCGCCGGCCCGTCGGAGATAATGATAATAGCCGACAGCGAGTGCAGGGCGGAGTTTATCGCGGCGGACATTCTTTCCCAGATAGAGCATGGCACGGGCTATGAACAGGCCGTCCTTCTCTACACGGAAAAGAAAACAGGCGAAGAGGTGGAGAAAGAGCTTCTGAAACAGGCCGAAAAACTCCCTTCGGGCGCTGAAATTCGGAAGGCGCTGAACAAAAATGTCTACCTTGTACGGGTCAAGGACACGGCTCAGGCGGCGGAGATTGCCGGCAGCTACGCTCCGGAACATCTCGAGATAATGTGCCGTCAGGCCGGGAGCATAGCGAAGAAAGTGCGTGCTGCGGGGGCCATCTTTCTTGGTTCCTGGACTCCGGAGCCGGTGGGGGATTTTCTCGCGGGCCCGAGCCACGTCCTGCCGACCGGAGGAACGGCAAAGTATTTCAGCGGACTTACAGTGAACCATTTTTTCCGCAGGATGAGCATAATAAATTACCAGAAAGATGCTATACGAAAGGAGATTCCCGATATAATGCAGTTCTCGAATATGGAGGGTCTCGTTGCGCACGGAAGGAGCGCGGAAATAAGGGGAATCGACAAATGAGCGGGCGTGAAAATCCCGCGCGGGAAAACATTTTGGGGATGGAGGGTTATACACCCGGGGAACAGCCGCGCGGGGAAAGCATCATAAAACTGAACACCAACGAGAACCCGTATCCGCCCT
>CAZGYO010000225.1:0-4765 GCA_964530455.1 uncultured Victivallales bacterium | reverse complement strand
GGTATTGTCGCGGGCACAAGCGATTACGGTGAGGATTTCGCCGCCGCCCTGGGGAAGAACAATGTTTTCGCTACGCAGTTTCATCCGGAGAAAAGCCAGGATCCCGGACTTAAAATACTCGAAAATTTTCTTGGCCTGGCCGGGTAGAAAAGCAAGGGAGCCTGAATGAATAACGGAAAGATACAGATAATTCCCGCGGTCGATATTCTCGGCGGGCGCTGTGTGCGCCTGTTCAAGGGCAGATACGATGAAGATACCGTGTACTACGAGAGTCCGGCCGAAGCCGCGCTTCTCTGGGAGAAGGAGGGCGCGGAATTTCTGCACCTGGTAGACCTCGACGGCGCCAGAAAGGGAAGCCCCGCGAACCTCGCGGCTGTTGCGGAAATCAACTCCCGGCTCGGAATCCCCACCGAACTGGGCGGCGGGATAAGGACTCCGGCCGACGCCGAAGCGGCTTTCGAAGCAGGGGTCTCGAGAATTATCCTGGGCACGGTCGCATGCAGGAACCCGGCCCTCGCCGCCGGGATGATGGACGCTTTCGGGCCAGAGAAGATAGTCATCGGAATAGACGCGAGAAACGGTATGGCATCAGTCGCCGGATGGTTGCAGGATACCTCCGTAAAGGCGCTGGATCTCGCCGCGAAATTCGCGGATACCGGCGCGAAGCGGTTCATATATACGGATATAGACACCGACGGCACGCTTTCCGGTCCCAATCTGGATGCCGTCTCGGAGTTCTGCGCGAAAATCCCGGACTGCGCGGTCATAGCTTCGGGGGGTATATCTTCACCCGAAAATATCAGGCAACTTTCCGGGCTGGACCGCGGAAACCTGGTGGCCGCCATAGTCGGCAAAGCTCTCTACGACGGGAGAACAACATTGGCCGAACTCAAAACGGCGGGGTCTTCGCGCTGATGATATTCAAAACAGTATTTCCGGTTTTCGAAAAAAATCTGGGCTTTTGAAAGGAGCATTTGCAATGACACCGCGTGAACGCATACTTGAAACACTGTCGCACCGCGAACCTGACAGGGTTCCGTTTTCCTGGGGGTTCGGGCCGCAGCCGGCAATACGCGCCGAACTAGATGCATATCTTCTTGAAAAACACGGCGTGGATTTTGATTCCCTCCGACAGAAAAGCGATGATATCCGCAGAATCGAACCGGAATACGCAGGCCCACCGATAGAACTCCGCGGTTCTATATGGGGTTATACATATAAAAAAATCTCCTTCGGGAGCGGCGATTACGATGAATTTGACTATGCCCCGCTCGCGGATGCCGCCTCCGTTGACGATATCCAAAACCATGAATGGCCTGATCCGCGTGCCTACAATTACGCCGCATATCCGGAAAAACTTGACAGGGCCGACCCGGAAGGGATCTACGCGCTAGAACTCGGTGGCGGCAACATATTCGAGCAGTTCACCTGGCTTGCGGGACTTGAAAATACATTGATTCTTATGCTTACCCAACCCGAAATCGTGCATGCGGGATTCAGAAAAATTACCGACTTTTTCGTCGAGCGCGCCCGACGCGCGCTCGATGCCGCTGACGGCCGCGTTCACACCTTTTTCGGCGCCGACGACCTCGGGTCCCAGAACGGACTGTTGTTTTCGCGTGAAATGTACAGGGATATGCTTATGCCGTATCATAAGGAACTGTATTCGGCGGTTCACGAATACGGGGTGAAGGTCTGCCACCATTCCGACGGTTCCTGCTTCGATGTGCTCGAAGACCTTGTCGAAGCCGGCGTCGACTGCCTGGAGGCTGTGCAGGTTGAATGTGCGAAGATGGATCCTTCCAGCCTCAAGGAGAATTTCAAGGATCGCCTTGCTTTCCGCGGTGCAGTCAGTGTGCAGCAAGTCCTCCCGCACGCGGAGCCGGAAACTGTCCGCACAGAGGTCAGGAAACTTAAAAAAGTGCTCGGCAGCGGCGGCGGATACATATGCCAGCCCTCTCACGCGGTACAGGCCGGAACCCCCGTCCGGAACGTCATTGCAATGGTCGAGGAGGCGCTTGATTCCTCACTGAACGATATCCTGGACTGAACCGAAATGGCAGGCGGCCACGGAGAGTTTTTAAATTACTGAAAGGAACTTGAATTTTCATGGACACAAAACCGCTTATACTTGGAAATGAATATCCGAAAGCTTTTTTTTTCAGGCAGACCGAATCCATAGAATCGTATATCGATTACGATCACTGGGACAGCGAGTTTTCCGGCTTGATGGGCGTGATGGGCAAGGCGCTTGCCGAGGAAAAATCTTCCCGCACATCCAGGAGTGCCGCATTCTATTCGAAGTTTAAAAAGGAACATCCCGAACAGGTCGTCCTGCTTCACTACAACGGAAACGCCTGCGACCCGCGTTTCGATACAGGTAACTTTTTCGCGGGACACTGGCTCTACCATAACGGTACGAAAATCACCGAAGACCTTCCGGAAAACTGGAGTTTGTCCACCGTGCGGGTCGAGGATGCCGGTTTGTTCTCCGAGTACGTCGGACGTTTTTTCGACAGAAAAGAGGACGTGGTCATCGTGCGGCTGGACGAGCAGGGAAAACCCGACTGGTTCTGCGCCGAACAGGCGGTGGTCAGAGAGGTCGACTACGAAAAAAATACTCTCTCGATTGCCAGGGCGCAGTACAATACCCGCGCCAGAGCTTTCGAAAAAGGCAAAGCGATGATATCGGCGCACGTGGTCGAAGGGCCCTGGCCGCGGTCAAGCAACCTGATGTGGTTCTATAACCACTCGACTGCATGCCCGAAAGACGAAAACGGCCGGAACTGCGGCGACGTACTCTCGGACCTTATAGCCGAAAGATTCAGGCCGGGCGGGCAGCTTTGCCGCTACGATGGCATAGAATTAGATGTACTTTTCAGGTACCTGTTTCACCACAGTTACGCTTATATACAGGACTGGGGCCCGGGAAAACCGAGGCAGCCGGACTGCGACGGGGACGGAGAAGGAGACATGGGTATCATCGACGGCGTCGACACATACGAGAACGGGGTTGCGGAGTTTGTCCGGAAAACCCGAGTGAAACTCGATGAAGTCAGGCCCCGAATAATCTTCCAGGCGGATGCCGGCTATTCCACGCAGCGGAGCTTCGGGTTTATGAATGGCGTCGAGACAGAAGGCTACGGGAAAGTCGAGGACGGGGTCATAAACTGGACCGACATCATGAACGTCCACGGGTTCTGGAACGAAAATTCCTGTAAACCGGTGTTTTCATATCTGAACCACAGGCTCAGAGAACAGGACTGGTCGGTCCATAGAGTCGCGTTTTCCTCGTCGGTCTATACGGGTTCGGCAGTGTGTCAGGCGACATCGCCGCCCAGGAACCCCGACGGCAGCTACGGCGTCTTTGACGAACTCGTCAAAGGGCGCGAGAAAGAACTCGCATGGCTCGGGAAACCCGAAGGCCCTCCCGTGCACCTTGTACACAGTGAAAAAGACCTCATCGACGGCGCGACCCCTTCACAATCTCTCCTGTCGAATATCCGCATGGAAAAAGGGACAGCCGAAATCGCAGGCGGGACACTCGTTATGAAAGGCGAAGGAAACAAAGACATAAGTTTCGTTGTCCCCGGAATCAGCCTGCCGTCTAAAGAGTTTACCCTTTTTATCAGGTCATCCTGCGATTCCATCAAAGCATATTATCCCGAACTGGCCAGGATCATAACCGTCAGACCTGTCGACGAAAACGGCAATTCGCTCATCGATGATACCGAATGGTGGTTCAGACACAGGGACCGCAGATGGGGATATTCGAACTCCAAACCTTTCGACAACTATTTCTTCTTCCACGAAATCCCCGTGACATATGCCGATATAGAGGTCACTTGCGAAAGCTCAGAACCCGTGCGCCTCCAGTCGATACAGCTCTATGCAGCGCCGGATGCCATGTACAGGATTTTCGAGAACGGTATTGTGATGACCAATCCCGGCCTGCGCCCCCGGAGCTTCGACCTGAAAAAAATCTCCCCGGGAAGGAAATACAGAAGACTTAGCGCCACGGAATGCCAGGACGCCGAAACAAATAACGGCCAACCAGCCGGCGACTGCATAATCCTCGGCCGACACGACGCCCTGTTTCTCGCTGCCGCGAAGGTTTAAACCGCATGGTGATTTTTTCGCTGAACACATGCCTCCAGGCATGGCGGAAAAGTCAACATGCTCTTTCGCTTTATTTTTTTGCCCTACATATTTCTGCCTATCATTTTTTTGAAAACCTTTTTTCAAAACCCTTTTCAGCTGACGCTTACGAATAGGTTACTTGCGCGAAGAATGAGCGTTCAGTTCACCTGCTCGTCACAATGAATGCTACATTCGTGCTTCATGCCTTCGTCAATACCGATCGGGACCTGAGTTGTAAGTCCTTCGAATGCGGTGTAGACCGGGGCGCAAATTACAGTCGAGAACCGAGACTCAATGAGCACCTGGCGGCTAACGACGAGAAACACACGGAACTTGCGGGGATCCCGCGACGAGGGATGCTTGACGCGATACAGTTCGCCGCGCCTCACAGGGCCACCTGGTAGGCAAGCACGTCTTCGGCCTCTGCATTGAGGTCGTCCGCATTTTTGTTGATGATCGCCAGATCACGACGTTCAGCTTCCGTTCTGGCAAGGTGTGCCAGAAACGATCTTGCGGCCCGCTCAAGAAATTCCGAGCGACTCCTGTATTCCGCATGGTGCTGGTCAATAACTAGTGCATATTCGAAAAGGTTTTGGATATTCCAAAACTTTTAGAATCTGCACGT
>CAZGYO010000224.1:0-4787 GCA_964530455.1 uncultured Victivallales bacterium | reverse complement strand
GCTCGATCCGGTGCGCCGAGAAAAGTGTCGGCAGCGCCAGGCTTCCCATGAAAGCCAGGGGCAGTATCGCCACCATCCAGTCGGACGCCCCCAGTTTTTTCATGAAGGGAGGAAGGACAGTCTCCATCGAGACAAAAAGCAGGCCGATAAAATAAAGCCCGAGATCCACGGAATGCGCCATGTAGTTGCGGGGAAGCTTCTCGCGAATTTCGCAAATATACTGCGTGTGTGTCGGTGGTATGTACATACATGTAAACCTAAATGAAGCAGTTAAATTGCAAAAAGAGAATTAACATTTCTTAGGTGTAAAAAATCCAGCTCGTTTATTCCATGAAATGTTCCGGCTAAGACTAATGGAAGCCGTCTTCGCCTATCAGCGGAACAAAACGGCAGCCGATTGACTCGTTTATCCGTAACTCGTTTTCCCCCTTTTTCATCTGGATCATCTTCTGCACTGCCATGTCGCCGCGCGGCATGACGAGTATACCGCCTGTTTTAAGCTGTTTCGCTGTTTCATCGGGGATCTTCGGAGCCGCGGCGGTTATTATCACGCGGTCGTAGGGGGCTTTTTCGGGCCAGCCCAGGGAGCCGTCGCCGATGACGACGGTGACCTTACCTTTGTATTCGAGCGGATCAAGCAGATCCCGGGCGTCCCGTGCTATCGAATCGAATCTCTCAACGGACACGACGTCGTGTCCCATCCATGCGAGAATCGCGGCTTGGTACCCGGATCCCGTGCCGACCTCAAGAATATTGAGTCTTTCATCCCCGGGCAGCTCGAGCAGTTCCGTCATCAGCGCCACTATATACGGTTGCGACATGGTCTGTCCCTCTCCGATCGGTAGCGGGTGGTCACCGTAGGAATCGTGCATAACGCGTTCGGGGACAAAGTGGTGCCTGGGCACGGAGGACATTGCATCAAGCACGTTCGTGTCGCCTATCCCGCGTGGAACAAGCTGTGTCTGCACCATCAGTTCGCGTTTGTTCTTGAATGGATCTGTAAGTGGTTTTATCATTTTTCTCCAATCAGCCTGTTCTTTACTGGGCTCCGCTCCTTCCTTCATTGAGTTTTTCCTTGATCTTTCCCTGGAGTTCCCTGTCTCTGTCGACGAAATGATACGCCGCATATGCTGCAGCGCCGAGTATCAGCAGGAAAATTATTTTCTTCAGCAGACGTTTTCTTCTGATTCTTCTGTCCGCCGCGTTAAGCTCTTCCAGACGTTTGGCCGTCTTTAAAGAGTTTTCCACGCATTCCCGGGAACAGTAGTCCTGCCCACCATGGCTTACCATGCAGTCCGCGCATACCGGCTTGAAACACGCGATGCATTTCCCGGCGGCGGGTCTGTCGGTGTGGTTTACGCAGAGCTTTTGCGTTTCATTTGTCATTCTGTCTTCTCCTTTCTCTGTCTTTCCCTGAACGCTGTCGGACTAAGCCCGAAATGTTTCTTGAATACTGAACTGAGGTAGAACTCGTTGCAGAAACCGCATTCGGCGGCGATCCCGGCCAGCTTGAGATTCGTGGAAAACAGCTTTTGCCGGGCCAGTTCCAGCCTCAGGGCCTGGAGGTAGCGCATTGGCGTTGTCGATGTAACCTCCTTGAACAGATGGGCGAATCGTACCGGCGAGAGGTAGCATTCGCGGGCGATAGACTCCACCGTGAGTTTTCGGTCCAGATTTTCGTGCATGAACATTGTTGCCTTCATTATACGGGGCTCTCCGGCCGCGGGATTGCTGTGAGGATTGGCCGCGTCAAGCCAGAGAAGAATCTTGTGCAGGATATTATAGCACAGATCCAGCCGTTTTGGCGGGGAAAAGCGGCTGAAAACATCGCGAATTTCCGAAAAACCGGCTTCGATCTTGTTGCGGAGTTCGCCGTCGACAACATGCAGCACCCTCACGCCTTCGTTCCTCACCGGCCAGTCCAGAAGTGGCAGAAGCTCGGCGCGTTCCATGAAGGCTACCCACCAATGCACGCAGGTGGCCGGTTCCTTTCCCGTGGTGTAGTTCTGTTGTATGCCCGGAGGATAAAGCTGAACGTCTCCACAGCCGATCTCGAACTGCTTCTTCCCGTAGTCAATCATGCCCCTGCCGTCGTGAATGTAGACCAGGCTCCAGTGGTTCATCATAAGATTGCATTTCCCGCGCGGGTGCAGCACGGAATAATCCGAGATAGCGGTTATCAGAGGATACTTTCCCCGGTTTACCTTGGGGGTCATAACCATAAATTGTAAAGACACAAGTTTGACATAGCTGGATTTCTTTTCCAAACTCTTCAATGAACAGGACAAGCTAACCCGGAAATTTCATGAAATATGCGGACCAATGACAGTATAACGTATGTTATCGACAGTTTCAAGCATTTACACTTCCAACAGCGAGGTGTAGATTACCGCAAAGAAGGAGAGTGCATCTTCAAACGCTCCCTCTCCAGGGACAACAAAAAACGGAGGAAACAAATGACAAACTCGAAAAAGTTTCTAATTTTCGCAGTTTCCGTTACTTTCTGCGCAACAATCCTGCATGCCGCGGATTACTCTTGGCAGAAACCGCACGCGAATATTTTGCCGAACGGCGATCTTGAGTGGGCGCCGGAGCCTTATGAATTCGTCACGGGCGAGGAAATCCGTTACATCGATTATGAGAACGGTGACGACAGCAAAGCGGGCGCGAGCAAGGCGGAGGCCTGGCAGCACCATCCGTGGGACCGTGATGCCAAGGGCAACGCGGCGAAGGCGTCGGGGCCGATTACCTACGTCTTCAAGGGCGGCGTGATCTATCGCGGCCAGCTCGAAGCCGACGAATCGGGCGAAGCCGGCAAGCCGATCCGGTTGCTTGCCGACCCATCCTGGGGTAACGGTCGACCGTGGTTCTTTGGTTCGGACAAGCTGCCGGCGAAATGGGTGCGTGCCACGACTGTGAAGCATCCCGAGCGCCTGCCGCAACCGGGCAAGGTCTGGGCGCTGAATCTGAAAGACGCCGGTTTCAAATTGCACAAGAGCGGCATCGTGTCGACACGGATCCGGATGCATCCGCGTGGATTTCCGCGTACGAAGAATCTCAGTCCTCCCGAGTTCGGCTTGTACAAAGTCAATGGCGACGGCAAATTCGAGACCATGCATCTGGCGCGCACGCCCAACTGGAAGCCGATGGGTGACAACTTCGCGCTCGACTACTGGCACACCGTCGACGCCCCGGCGGAGCGGAACGGCGTCAACGGCTTCAAGGATTCGATCTGGGCCGGTAAGAACCTGCCGAAGGATTATTTCGACGGCGGCTACGTCTGGATGGGCTGGCGCGGGCTGATGGGCACACCAACGCCGTCGGTGATCAAGAATCCCGCCAAGACCAAAAAAGGCAGCGCCCCGTATTTCGATCCGGAGGACGGATCGCTGATGACCAATCGATTCTACGGCCACGGCAAAGGCGGTCTGCCCTACATGATCGAGAACCTGCCGCAGTTCCTCGACACTCCCGGTGAATACTACCTGGATGTCAAAAGCGGCTACCTGTTCCTGCGTCCACCAAAAGATGCTGACCCGAACAAGATGCACCTCGAACTCAGCAACGACACCGGTACAATCGAGATGACGAGTCGATCCCACATCGAGATCGGCGGCCTGGGCTTCGCCTTCAGTCATGGTGACACCATCCTGGCGGAAAATGACGTCAAGGATTTCGTCATCCACCACTGCGAATTCCGCAACCTGGGTGATACCGCCATCAAGATGATGCAGAATCGCTTCTCAGAGAAGCCGGCCGTCATGGATAAAGTGGCGGTGACCGACAGCGTGTTCGAGGAGATCGCAAATCGGGCCATTGTCATCAGCGGCACCTGGCAGTGGAACGATCCGAAGTTCCGCGGTCGGCTGGAACGCGCCGACGTGCTGCGCAACAGGACATTCGAGACCGGCGAGCGCCAGCGCGGGCAGCGTTTCTCCAACGTGGCCGCCATCTCCCTGGATTACCCCCAACGCGGTGAGATCGCCGGGAACATCGTGCGCCGCAGCTTTGGCTCCGGCATTGTGGCTCACGGCGGCAAAAACGGGTCCACCGGCGGGTATGACAACAAGAAGATGGACGCCCCGCACATCCGCATCCTGGTGCACCACAACAAGACCGAAGATACCGCCCTGGGCGTGAACGACTACGGCGGCCTGGCCTTATGGCAAGGCGGCCCCACCTACGCCTGGTCCAACAACATCGGCAATTCTCCAGGCCACATTCCAGCCGGGTTCTGGGGCGTCACCAAGCCGGTCAACCTCTCCTACCCGCTCTATCTCGACGGTGCATTCAAGCAGTATTGCTTTAACAACATCATCTGGGGCCGTACCACCGACCGCAGTGATCCGTACGCGAATACGACACCTGCCTACTGGATGGTCTTCGGTTTCCTCAACCATTTCACGAACAACACCGTCTATCGCCAGGCGTCCGGGATGGGCGGCAGCTCCGGCAACCGCAACGACATCATTTCCAATCTATTTGCCGATATCAGCGAAGCATACATCAAAAGCAATCGCATCGGCGATCCTTCGCTAGTCGGCGGTGGCGACGACTCCGCGGCCTCCGGCCTGCGCGGCATCCCCACACTGGCATTCGCCCACAACATCTTCCACGGCAAGGCAAAAGCGGGGTTCCTGATCCGAGAGAAAGAGATGCAGAAAGCCGGGCTCAAGAAGATGATTGAGGCAGATCAAATCTCCAAGCTGCGCGAACAGATGCAGGCCTTCCCGATGCGCCTGGGCACACTTGGTGAGTCGGTGGAGAAATCTCCCATTGTCGGCGCC
>CAZGYO010000223.1:0-4791 GCA_964530455.1 uncultured Victivallales bacterium | reverse complement strand
GGCCTATATAGGGGTCGGCGTGCTTTTCCTTAATATGGAGAGGATCTGCGGACTTTTTAGTGCTTTGAACGGAAACAACTGAGAGGATTTGGACTGGTGGATATACTTGCTGCGACAGGTAATGCGGGCAAGATTGTGGAGTTCCGGAGGATCCTGGAACCGCTCGGGATCGGGCTTGTGACACCCCGGGATGTCGGGGGTATTCCGGATGTCGAGGAGAACGGCGCCACTTTTGAGGAGAATGCCGCGCTCAAGGCCCGCGCGGCCGCGGAATTTGCGGACATGAGAGCCATCGCCGACGATTCCGGTCTTGAAGTCGAGTCGCTGAATGGCTCGCCCGGAATATATTCCGCAAGATACGCGCGGAACGATCAAGCAAGAATAAAGCGCCTGCTGACGGAACTCGGAAACCGCGAAAACAGGAGAGCCCGTTTTGTTTGTGTTATAGCACTTACCCTGCCGGAAGGCCTGATACAGACTTTCCGCGGGGAAGTCAGCGGGAGTATTGCTTCTGTTCCCAGCGGAGAGGCCGGTTTCGGATATGACCCGGTTTTTATACCAAAAGGGTGTTCTGAGACCTTTGCGCAAATGGGGCTTAAGAGGAAAAACACGATGAGTCACAGAGCCGAAGCCCTCAAGAAAATGGCTCTGTACCTCGCACAGGAACAACAGAAATGAGACTTGCCAGACTGTACATTATTTTATCTGCGCTCTTGATGCCGTTCTACGGTTCCGCGGCTGAGGCCAGTCAGCGCATAGTTTTTTTTCGTCCATCGTTCAAGGGACAGGAATTGCGATGCGTAATCAGTATCCAGAGAAGTGAGAAGTATGTGATGACAAGTGTCGGCGGCGCCATCCAGGAAAAGAAGCTGAAGTCAGGTATGGATATTTCCGGGTTAATGACAGTAAGCGAGACAAGCGAATCCGGACAGGCGTCGAAGGTGGAGTTCGAAGTCGACAAAGCCGCCGCGGTCACTGACGGCGTAAAGATGAAACTTTCCTGCGCGGGCAGGACACTGCTTGTGGATATGAGTGTTTCTCCCGTTTGCGGATTCAGTTTTAAAAGCGGCAAGGAAAATCTTTCCGATAAAGAGAAGCGGATGCTTTCGATGGTATTCAGGCCGCAGTCGCCGGATACGCTGGATGATCTTATGGGTATTGAGAGGGAGGTTGCGCCGGGCGACTCGTGGCCGGCGCCGAAGGAGCCGCTTTTAAAGATGTTCAGAGCTAAGCACATTGACATCGAGCCTGAACGCATTGAGGGGACAGTGAAACTTGTCCGACGGGAAAATTTCAAGGGAATAGAGTGCTGGAGGCTCGAAGAACAACTTGTCACAAAGGGGATTCCAGACCTGTCGTTCTCCTTCCGGGCGCTTGTGCTCCTGCCGGTGGCCCAAAAGCATCCTGCAGTATGTGTTCGCAGAAAAGGTGTCCAGAGAGTTGTCAAGCGGATAGAGGAATCATCGTCGGACACCGCCGGAATAAAAATGATCACTATTGTGATAGAAGACGAAATGAGTGGTATATTCCTTCCGGCAGGCGGAAGCGCCGAAGCAGAAAATCTGAATGATTTCATAACAAGCGGAGAAGTGGAATGAAAGAATTTGATAAAGGCCTGATGATCGACGACAAGTACGAGATCGATTCAAAAACGGGTACGGGTTACCTGGGCGACGACATCTACCACGCGGTGGACAAAAGCCTGGACCGGGAGGTATGCATACGTGTTATGCCCCCCGAGATGATGCAGGACCAGGAGATGGAGAAACGCTTCATCCAGGGAGTCGAGTTGAGCGCTTCTATGGACCATCCGAACATACTACCCGCAATCAAGGCCGGCCAGGCTGAAGGCATGTATTTCTTTATTTCGAAACTCGAAAAGGGCTACCGGCTTGATGAGTATCTTGACCACAGGGAAAAACTCGACGAATTTGAAGCTGTGCGGCTTGTCGCGGATATAGCAAAAGCGCTTAAATATGCCTGGAACGAAAAGAAGATAATCCACAGAAACATCTGCCCGGAAACCATCTTTATCGCCCGAGGCGACAAGCCCATGGTCATGGACTTCGGCATGGCAAAATCTCTCGAGTCGGAAGTGGAGCTTACAATGGCAGGCTTCACTATAGGGAACCCCGAATACATGAGTCCGGAACAGGCCATGGGCGGCGAGGTGGATTTCAGGTCGGACATATACTGTCTCGGTCTTCTTTTCTACCAGCTTCTTTCCGGAAGGCCCCCGTTCAGAGGGGATTCGCCTGTCGAGCTTATGGAGAGCCATCTTTCCGAGACGCCTCCTCCTCTTGATTCATTGGTTTCCGGCGTATCGAAAAAATGTATTGCCGTGGTCGACAGGATGCTGGCCAAGAAGAAGGAGGACCGCTTCGAAAGCTGGGACCTGCTGTTGACCGAGCTTAAGCTGCTTTTTGAAAGAGGCGCGGATGCTGAAAAGGAAGTCGAACCGCGGCAGAAAGTCAAACAGGATCTCGAGTTTAAAGCCGATGAGGACAGAAAATACAACAGAATCGTTGAGAAGTCCAAAAGAAAGCCCGCCTACGGAAATGAACGTACAGCCATTATCATAATGGGAGTCGTGCTGATACTGCTGCTTCTTCTGGTGGCGGCGCTGCTTCTATATATCATATTTACAAGATGAGGGAACGATTGAATAAAGCAGATAGGCATGGGCATGACCAATACGGAAAAAATTGATTTCAGTATAAGTTCTCTTGGATCCGCGGAACTTGAAACACCGCTGGAAACGGTTTTTACCGAACCTGATTCCAGCGTTGTTTACTCTACGGACATCCGCGAGATACAAGAACAGATTCGGCGTTTCGGTTTGCCACTGAGCATGGAGTGTGCGGGTCCCAGGCGCAGGATATTTTTTAATCCTTTAAAGACAAGGGCCGCCGTCCTTACCGCGGGTGGTCTGTGTCCGGGCCTGAACGATGTTATAAAGGGGCTTGTAAACGCGCTCTCCAACCTCTACGGGGTGCCCGAAATCTTCGGAATTCGCTATGGATACAGGGGCCTGATTCCAAAGTACGGAGATGAAGCTATGAAACTGAGCCCGGACACCGTGGATGAGATACATACCGAAGGCGGTACCGTTCTGGGCAGTTCGCGAGGCCCTCAGGATATTGGGGAGATGGTCGATTATATCGAGTCGATGAAGATCGATATCCTCTTCTGTATCGGGGGAGACGGAACGTTGAGATGCGCTCACCTGCTTTCGGAGGAATCAACGCGCAGGAAGATGAGTCTCAGCATCATCGGTATCCCCAAGACCATTGACAACGATATAGATTTCCTCGACCGCAGTTTCGGATTTGAGACCGCGGTCTATAATACCGACCCGGTTGTAAATGCGGCCCACAACGAGGCGAAGGGCGCCCTTAACGGGGTCGGACTGATCCGCGTAATGGGCCGCGACAGCGGGTTTGTGGCGGCCTATGCTACTCTCGCGAACTCGAACGTGAACTACTGTCTTGTCCCTGAAATAAAGTTTCGTCTTAACGGGAAGGGCGCACTTCTTCCGCACCTGATTGACCGCCTGAAGAAGAAGCGGCACGCGGTCATAATTGTTGCCGAGGGCGCAGGTCAGCACCTCTTTACGTCCAGGGAAATGAAAAAAGACAAGTCCGGCAACCTTGTCCACGAGGATATCGGACCGTTCATGAAACGCAAAATACTTGAATACGCGGAGAAAAAGCGTTTCCCCGTCTCAGTCAAGTATCTCGATCCCAGCTACCTTATACGCGGATTGCAGGCAAATGGTACGGACGCCGTGTTCTGCCTGCACCTTGCGCAGTGCGCGGTACATGCCGCGATGTCCGGCAGGACCGACATGGTGGTGGGGCACTGGAACGGGCATTTCACACATGTCCCCCTGGTGCTCGCCACGAAGAAGCGTAAAAAAATCGATGTGAAAAGCCCGATCTGGAGAAGCGTGATGGAAACGACAAATCAGCCGGATTTTCGTTGAAAGGGATTTATGCCTGTGAAAGCTTCGATACTTGCACTTTTGACCGCGCTGACAGCCCACCTTAACACGGGTCTGGACGCGTACAAAAGCAAGGAATACGACAGAGCTATAAAGGAATTTACAGAAGTTATTGATGCCGAAAGTGAATTCGACGATCTTCTTGTCATCGCCCTTTACTACAGGGCCCGTTCATGGGAGCAGAAGGGCAATAAGGAAAAAGCTCTTGAAGATCTTGCATTGCTGATGAAGACGGATATGCCGGATAAGTTTGCGGATACGGCGATAAAGCAGTTCCTGGCGCTCGGCGGGGACTTGAAAAAGCTCCGCCCGAAAGATGGCCCGCTCAAGGTATGGGAAGCTTTTCGCGCCGCCGCTTCACACGGGAATGCCGAAAAATGCCTCGAAATGTGTACGGGGCAGTGGCGTATGATGCTAAACTCCAGACCGGGTGAAAACCGTGAAATGCTTATGCAGATGCATGCGCAAATGCCGGTTGTTGTCGGCGAAGAGATTTTCGACAGGAACGGCGATACGGCCCGTCTTATGATGAAACTGCAGAACAACAAATTCAACGCCGATATGGCTCTGCTTTTTGAGCTGGATAAAAAAAGGAACAGATGGTTGATCAGCCAGCTTGCTCCCGTCCGGGATGAGGATTTTCCCGAACAAGAGATTATCGCTGAAGACGTTCAAGTTTCCACTGAAAGCGCAACCGGGGAGGAAGCTGAAAAACTCGCGGAAGCGAGAGGACGCAACACGCTTAATCTGAAGCAGATCGGGCTTGCCTGTAGAATGTATTCCCAGGA
>CAZGYO010000222.1:0-4812 GCA_964530455.1 uncultured Victivallales bacterium | reverse complement strand
TTTCTCTCGGGGAACGGTTCAAGAACCTGACCAGTTTCAGACCCTTCTATCCTGACGGGGCGCTCCATGAATGGAATTCTCTGAACGCCATGCGGAATCTCGGGATTCCGGCGCCTGTACCTGTCGCCGCGGCTAAACAAGGCGCCGCTTCATGTGTCATGACGCTCGGGCTGGGAGAATATATCCGCGCGTCTGACTTGTTTGAAGCGTTGCGCGAAAAAACCGACCTCAACAGAAAAAGAAAACTTATTTATTCCATCGCGGATATCGTCGGCAGGATGCATGCCGCGAAATTCGCGCACCAGGACTGTTACCTACTGCATTTTTTCGTAATCGAAGACGAAGAGGACGCTGTTTTTCTGATAGACTGGCAACGGACGGTCGCTCCGGAATCCTTCTCTAAAAGGTGGCGTGTAAAGGATCTCGCCCAACTGCATTTCTCTTCATCCCGGCTGCTCTCGGAACGGGATATGATGCGTTTCTGCCTCAAATATGCCGAGTCCGCGTCCATCGGTGTAAACTCGGCAAAACAGCTTGCCGCTCCCGTTTTCGCCAAATCAGCACGGATCAGAAAGCGTGCCGAAAGAAAAAAATGACTGAATATCGCTATCCCTCAACAATAATTCTTGCATAAACAGTATTTCCATGCTATATAAACAGCCGGGTCAACTGAATATGTAACTGAATATTAACAAGCACAGCAAGGTTTTGCGGAATGGCTGAATTGGTCTGCACAGGTTGTGGAGGAGAGGTTGATTTCGAGGGAATCGAGCCGTTCACTCTATGCGAGTGTTCCGATTGCGGCGCGCAGATAACTATACCCTACGATATTGACTATCTCAGACTTTTTAAACCCCTGGCTAAGCGTGCCGGACTCGCCATATACGAGGGCGTCGACCAGTCGCACAATGTTCCGGCCAATATCTATATTCTTGAGACGGATCATCCCGATTTCGAGGAAATTTACAGGTATATGCACGAGGAATCCGTTGCTCTTGACACCCTGAAGCATCCAAATATATGCCCGATCCTTAACCACGGCAAAATTGAAGGCACTTATTTTGTGTCAACTCCGAGGATGGACGGATACTGCCTTTCGAGCTATGCTCCCGATGCCCAGGGTCTTCTCGACATTGATAAGGTGGTGGACATACTGCAGGCGGCGGCCCTCGGACTCGCCGTGGCGCACCATAAAGAGTTCGTGCACCACGACATCTCCCCCGAAAGCGTACATATCGATGCCCGTGGCAATGTGCGGGTAAAGAATTTTTTTATTTCACGGATAGTTTACTGGATGGAACAGAAACAGGCCGCGGACCAGAACGCGCCGATTTCAGTTTCCCCGTTTTTTATAAGCCCGGAAAAAGCCGAAAGCCGTACCGAAGACAAGCGCGGAGATGTCTTCAGTTTTGGCGTCCTTTTCTATTACATGCTTACGGGGCAGTATCCATTTTCCGGCCGAAACGAGGTGGAAACCGTGT
This sequence comes from uncultured Victivallales bacterium, assembly GCA_964530455.1. GTDB lineage: Bacteria > Verrucomicrobiota > Lentisphaeria > Victivallales > CAZGYO01 > CAZGYO01. The sequence continues at coordinate 3,331 of CAZGYO010000222.1, read as the reverse complement.
TTTCACGCGTCAGAAAGAAAAAGAGTCAGACCATGGAAGTGTTCAGCGCCGAAAACACCGGGATAACAACTCCGGACAAGGTGGAGTATATTCCGCCGAACCCGCCGATGTCGATCAGGCCCGAAATAAGCCAGGAACTCAATGATATAACCTTGCAGATGATGAACTATCTGCCTGTAAAGAGACCGAAGTTTACCGAGGTGCTTACCGTGCTGAACCTTTACAAGGCCAAAGAGGACCAGAAACAGGTCTTCGAAGCACAGCAACAGATGGTAACCACGACGACCAGGGCTATCCCCATGATGAAAAACCTGGGTGGAAACGCGCCGAAAGTCGGAAAATCCTCCAAAAAACGCTTCTTTAAATAGTGCATATTCGAAAAGCTTCTGAAAGAACATAATCTTTATCGCGAATCTCTCAAGCGTCGCCTGGAACGCTTGGTCGGGGCTGAGACACTCGAAGACTGTCCAGTACTGATCCCGAGCAAACTGGAGTACAATCCGAGATTCCGGACTACAGTTGCGGACCCAGAGCCGTTTCCATTGCGAGCAGCGAATAGGCCGTAACCAGTTCGGGAACGCTTTCCCACCAGCGGCCGTGCTTGTCGTTGTACCATTCTCCATCACTTTTCTGCAGTTCGAGAAGCTTCTTTATAAGATCCACGCGCCAGAGATGCTTTTTCCTATCCGGCGATTCGATATAATCATGACCTATCACCGAGTTGGCCTTGGCGAAAGTGTGCAGATAGTAGTAATGCCCTTCCGGTCCCATCTCCGGGTTCTCATCGAGTGTGTAGTGCTTTGAGGCCCATTCCACCGCGGATTTGATCTGGGGAGAGTCCTTCGGGAATTTCGCGTAAATCATGCTCTTCAGGCCCGCATATGTCATGCTGCCGTAGGAACGCAATGTCTCCTGGTCTTCCAGCTTGCTGCTTACCTTGCTGTCGCCGGGTTTGTATATAAAACCGCCGCGCTCAGGCGAGTCGGGATCCTCGACCACCCACTGCTGGTCGTTGCTTTCGGGAAGATGCTGAAGACGCGCCAGGAAAGTCGCCGCCTTCTGCCAGGCCAGCTTCGAACTTTTGGCGTCTTCAGGATCCTTTGAATGCGGTTCTTTGTCGAGATGTTCCGTCAGATAAAGCGCTTCAAGCGCCCACTGGGTGTTGGAAAGGTCCGGGCGTCCCGGCCCCGCGCTGCCGTAGCCTATGCCGCCGTAGAAGGGATTGTCTTTTTGGGTCGGCATCGCATCGTAGTCCTCGTCCACCTGCTGGCCCTTGATGAAAGCTCTCGCCTTCCTGAGTACGGGTATGTCCTTGGGATTGTTTATCACGGCAAGAGCGCAAACAGCGACAGATGTCGTGTAGTTCGGATAACCCTTTTCCTTCTCCGCCTGCCATATAGATCCGTCTTCCTGTGCGTGCTTGAGAAGGTATTGCCGTCCTTTTTCAACAGCCTCCTTTCGTATTTGCGGGTTGAGGGACGCTTCGCTGTTGTGCAGAGCCATGCATGCGAGGGCGGTTACAGCCGGGTGGTCCGCCCAGGATCCGTCTTCCTTCTGTTTGTCTGTAAGAAAGTTCACTCCGCGCTGTATCGAAGCCTTCGCTTCCCTTACAAGCGTTTCGGGGATTTTTTCCTGGGATTTCGCGGCGGTTCCGAAAACAAACAGCGCGCAAAGCAGAAGAGCTTGTTTTTTCATCGGTCTTACTCCTGGTTTTTATGAGCCGGTTTTGAAATTGGCTCCCTCATTAAAAAATTTTTCATGAAACTTGCTGATTAGGATAGCACGGAATATCCCAGATGGCAAGTTGAAAAACGGTAAAAACGTTAAAAACAACAAAAATATCATCGAAAAAGGGGGGCGATCATAATTCTAACCCGAGAATTTCATGCGGTGGTGAGTTTCCGGCGCCGGATCCGTTATTTCATGAAAAATCGATATTTCAGGGTTAATGAGCCAGTTTCAAAACTCCGCGTGAACCGCATTGGTAGCGCAGGCGCGGCAGACGCTGCGGTGAAATGACTGGTGCATACCATCTAATGAAACGTCATCCTGTGGGATGACAATGATTTAGGATCACAGACCATGATATGCGCAAAGACTGTCAGCCCAGGCAAATATCTGCTCCCAGTATTTACGGGGAATATCCGGAGCCTTGCCGTTGCCTTCCGCGAATAGAAGGATACTCCGCAACAGCGCCCGTTTAGCTTCTTCGCTGTCTTTTCCGCCGGAAGAGTCTCCCGACAGCCTGTCCGGAAGGTAGCCGTGTTCGCTAAGCCATACCAGTTTGACAAGCGCTTCCCGGGGCAGGGGGGATTTCCCGGACGACAGAGAGTGCAGCGCCGACCCAAGTGCCCTGAACAGCCTCGGCGCCGGAGAAAACGGCTGCGAATTCTTGAGAATAAAGCGCGATATCTCACATGCGGCAAAATAATTTTCCGGAAACGAACTCAAACCGTCGTTTTCCTTCAGAAGATCGATCTCTGCGGCTGTATGAAGGGATTTTTCGGTTTTCCTGAAAGATACGCGGAGTTTGCGGAACAGGTCGATCGACGGAAAAGATTTGGCGCCGATTTTTCTCGACCCCTTCGCGATGAAGTCAAAACGTCCGTAGCCCGGGCTGAGAGAGACAACTATCAGGCTGCTCTCCCCGTACTGCGTTTTTCGCAGAACTATGGTTTCCGTGTTGTCCATCAGCCTGATTGACAGACCCCGTCTTTAGATTCCAGTACTGGTTTTAGTTATGCCGATGTGTTTTATCCCCTTTACAGCATGAAGTTTGTTGAACAGGCAGCGGATATCCTCTGCTTTGCCCTTCATAATCAGAACCTCGAGGCATGCGTGGTGGGAGATATGCACGTGCTGCGTCGAGATTATAAGACCGTGAAAATCGTGCTGTATGTCCATGATGATGTTCAGAAGCTCCCTCTTATGGTGGTCGTAGACAAGCGAGATGCCGCCGGCCACTTCGGCCCCGCTCTCCCATTCGCGGCGCACAAGCGCTTCTCGCATAAGGTCGCGGATAGCTTCCGAACGGTTGGTGTAACCGTGTTCGCGAATATATTCGTCAAACCTTTCGCTCAACGATTTGTCTATGGATACTCCGAATCTTGTCAGGTCTGTCATTTTTAATAATACGTATTGTGTTAATTCCAATATCCTATGCGTTGAAAAAAGTATATTCAAATCCCGGAAAAAACTTTTTCATTTTTTCTTGAGTCGCAGCATGAGCGAAAAAAATGTTCCCGGGATGCGGAAAACGACGATAACCCGCCCGTGATAATAAATGGCCGAATCCGCGAAGTCCGCAAATTACATTTTGTAATTTTGAAAA
>CAZGYO010000221.1:0-4817 GCA_964530455.1 uncultured Victivallales bacterium | reverse complement strand
ATGGTGGGCGTGACAGAACTCGAATCTGTGACCTCTACGATGTCAACGTAGCGCTCTAACCAACTGAGCTACACGCCCCGGATTATAGACGGATAGTGAATCTACTATTGGTTTTGTAAAAATCAAGCCGGGTTCGGCTGTTTAACGAACCCGCCGCGGTACGGCTTCGCCCTTTGGGTAAAAAATTTAAAATCATCGTTGAGCCAATTTCAAAGCAGGCTCGAATAGATCAGACCGGAAATCATACAATGCATTTCCGGGGGAATGTGAGGGTAAAAACCGCTCCGCTTCCGTCCGGTTTATTTTTGGCGGTGACATCGCCGTCGAGCAGTCTCATGACTTCACTGACGATATGCAGTCCGAGCCCGTGCCCGCGTCCGTGGTGCGAGACGTCTTCGACACCGAAAGCGGTGAAAAGTGTGTCGATCTTATCTTCCGGAATGCCCTTGCCGCTGTCGATAAAACTCAGATATACGCCTTTGTCGTCTGTTTCCGATTCGATAATGATCGAACCGTCTTTGCCGGAATATTTTGCGGCATTGTCCAGCAGGCAGACGAACGCCCGGACCAGGGCGTCCGGGTTGGCGAGCAGTTTCACTTCGGCGCCCAGGCGGTTGTCTACGCTTATCTGCCCGGATTCCAGAGAGTCGTATACGAGTTCAAGGGATTTATTGAGCAGTTCGGAAAGCGAACACTCGGTCCTCCTGGAATTGATTTCCTTTCTGATATTCGAAAGGAAAATAGTTTTATCGACCATATCCATCAGGCGCACCGTGTTTTTCCGGATATAGGCTACAGCGTCCCGCTCGTTTTTATCGAGATTGGCGCTTTCCTGCAGAATGTTGGCGAAGCCGGCAATAGAATTGAGAGGCGTTCTTGTAACATGCGAGAAAATGTTTATGAGGTCGTCCTTGAGCCGTTCTATCTCCTCTACGGATTTCAGCCTGATATAGACCTGTATCTTGGCCATCAACTCGTCCGAATTGAACGGTTTCATCAGGTAGTCGTCGGCTCCTGCCCCGTAGCCTTCCAGTCTGTCGTCAAGCTGTGTTTTTGCCGAGAGAAGGAGTATTTTCGTAAAAGCGAACTGTGGCCTGGAGCGCAGTCTTCTGCATATCTCGAGGCCGTCGATGTCCGGGAGCATTATGTCCAGCAATATAATATCGGGAAGAAATTTCTCAGCGAGGTCAAGGGCCTCCTCTCCCGTTTCGGCGCTTTTGAACGAGTACGTTCCACTTATTATCTCCTCAAGTATGGACAGGTTGACCTGGTCGTCGTCAACAGCCAGGATTTTTGATTTTGAATGTAATTTCATGTTGTTTCATCCTTTGCAACCGGCAGGGAAAAATAGAAAACCGCCCCGCCTTCTTTTCTGTTTTCAGCCCCGATTTTCCCTTTGTGGGCGCTGATTATCTGCTGGCATATGGAAAGCCCCAGCCCGGTTCCTCCTTTTTTCTTGCCTTGGCCGGACTGGTAGAACTTCCCGAAAATAGTCATGAGTTCCGCTTCGCTTATACCCGGCCCCTGATCCTTGATCCTAAGATATACCAGATCCGCATCCTGTTCAAACTCCACGGATATTTCGGATCCTTCATCGGACATTTTAAGCGCATTCCCGAGAAGATTTCTGAGGACTCTGCATATCATATCGCGGTCCATCGTAACATGTGGCAGAGACCTGTCTTTCCCGCACCTGAAGCTGACATTCTTTTCCTCGAACATAGCTCTGAGTTCCTCATAAACCTGCATCACCACGAGAAACACGTCACCCTTTCTAAAATGGAATTCCATGCTTCCCGCCTCGAGTTTGGCAAGATCGAGAATTTCGTCAATCATGTGCATCAGGCGTTCGCCGCTTTTGTTGATCGTCTCGAAATACTTGAGCACTTTCTTTTTGTCGACCTCGCGAAGGTCCGCGCCCAGTCGCGAAAAACTCAATATCCCGTGAAGGGGGGTCCGGAGTTCGTGGCTTATGTTCGCGAAGAAACTTTTTTTCGACTCGTGCGCCCGTTTCGCCTCTTCGAGCGCGCGGGTCCTGTCCCGAAGCGTATGTTCAAGCGCCTCGTATGACTCCTTGAGCTTTTTGACCATCTGGTCGAAGGATTTCGCGACTATACCGAGTTCGTTCTCCTGTTTAAGGTTGATCCTCGTATCGAAATCTCCCTTTTCCAGCCTGCGGGTAGCGCTGATAATGCGTTTAAGCGGCGCTGCAAGCTGGAAATTCATAAGCAGGAGCAGGACGACAAAACCTATAAGCAGCATAATCATTGCTGAACCCGCAAAAATATATCTTGAAAAGGCAAAACCGCCGACTGAGAGGCTTTCCTCCTCTATCATATCCAGAAGCGCCCAGTTCCCGGCGCCCAGCAGATGCGCGGTGACAAAATAGCTTCTGCCCTTGTCGGAAAGAATAAAGACTTTGCCGTCTTCATCGATATCGAGAATGTTCGACATCAGCGTACGCATCAATGTCTCGTTACCGGCTCTCTTTCGTCCGCTGTCCTGCATGCCCGGCAGGTCTGAAAATATGATTTTCCCCCTGGCTGGATTCGCGACGACGCGCCCCTCGGTTTTTCCCGTGCGTTCGCCGCCGGCTTTGACTATCCCGCGGGAATGCAGGTCCTGCACGTTCAGGAACAGAAACAGGATACCTTTTTCAGGATAGGCGTCTTGAATCGGGACGGCAATAGGCACGATCCATGATCCGATTCTGTTCTCGAACATGAAATCACCGAATATGAACTGGTCGGCAGGCGGGTGCTCAAGCATGTCGGCCACCCTGGCGATGCTCTTTTCTGATACACTCCCTTGCGAGGTCGCAATCTCCCCGTCGGCAGCGCAGTAGCCGATCTCAACGATCGGGCTGTCCTCCCATCCACGGTGTTCTCTGCGCAAAAGTCCGGCTACTTCAGATGGCGTAAATTGGTTCTGCGACTCAGTGAATTTAGATTTCAGGTTTACAAGGATGTGCTGTGCGGCAGATATGTTTTTGCCCTCCGCTCTGGCCAGTTCGCCCTGCCGCCGGTGAATAGACTGTTGAAGATCCTGCTTGCGGTTTTTTTCCGCCTCACGCTGTATCAGCGCGGAAGCGAGAACCACTGTAAGGCCGAAAGTGAACGCCAGCGACAGTAGCAGACGCCATATCAGTGAACGGCGTATGCAGACGGCCATCAGATACACGGAAGCCACCATCAATGCGACCGTTACCGATATGTGCCATCCCCACCAGACCACGCCCCAGAACTCCGCGTATCTCACAAAGACAGCCGTCTGGCCGAGAAGGATCATGGTCAGACTGAAGACAAGGCTTTCATTTTTTCTTTCCAGGATATAGTCGTGCAGCCAGGAAAGCGAAGCCAGAAAAAAGAATATTCCCGGAACAATAAAAAATATCTGCGCGAAAGTTGAGTAGCTGCTTAAATCATCCTCTATCATCGGCGGGAAATACTCACGGAGCAGGACGGGAATCCACGCAAGCAGCACGGAATAGAAAATAGCAGGCAGTACATATCTGAAGACAAGCGGCAGTATATTTTTTTCCTCTTTCCCGCGGTGCAGCACTGAAAGAAGAAAGCATGTCCCGGAAGATATCAAAGCCAGCATCTCAAGCCAGACCGCTGTCTCGGTGCCCGGCTTGGCAAGCGCGGAAAGAAAGCTGAATGTTCCCATCCACAAAAAACCGCATCCCGCCAACACATAGAGGACCTTCGTTGTGGATCTGTAGAACTCGAAAAGAAGGAGCACCAGGAACAGCGAGAGAAACGCGCCCGTCCACTCCAGCATCGCCATATCGGTGGGAAAGTGCCAGCTTACCTCCGACCAGGATCTGGAAAAATAATGGACAAGCGGCAGCGGTAGAATCAGTATCAGGCCCAGCAGAATGCCGAGGGCTACACTTTCATGCAGAAGTAACCTGCGTTTCCCGAAACCGGAAACCATTTTCTAGCCTACTTTTTCTTTATCCAGGTCCCGTCTGCTTTCTGCAGCCATATCCCTTTGACGGACTTTTCGGCAATCATGGCGGCCCGTCTTTTCTCAACATACTCTACGCTTTTTCCGGTTTTTTCCGAAATGGATTTATAGACAGCTTTACGGTCGGCGTTTTCGGCGTCGACAAGCTTTTTCTCATCCCTGGAGAGTTCGGCGCGGGCCTGAAGATAGCCGTTGTTGTCCTCTCCTATCTTCTGCTCCTCCTTAAGTTCGTTGATCTTGGGCAACCTTTCGGCGAACCTCTCCTTCAGGTCGTCGGCGTCCGCCTGCAGGCAGAGGCCCGTGAAGAAAAAAGCTGCAAGCATAAAAGTGAGATATCTCATTTCCCTTCTCCTTCCTTTTCGGATTCGGTTTTCATGGTGTCGTCCCTGGCGTCGATATCCGAAAAATAGTCGTCGAGCGCCTTGTCCACCTTGATGTTTACATCGACGGTCAAATGCATGGGTTTGACCTCGACTTCGTGCGTCGTGTCCACCTGGTGCCTGCACGAATTCAGCACAAGCACAAGCGCCGGCAGTGAAAGTATTACAAGTGCGCGCAAATTGCCACCTCCATATATTAGTTGGCGTTGTCAACAGATTCCATCAACTACTATAGCGCATCAAGGCGTGCCTGTACAGCTCTTTTTCTAACCCCGTTATTCCATGAAAAATCGATATTTTAGGGTTAATGGCCTGTTTATTAACAAGTTATATGAATTTTTCAAAATTACAAAATATAAATTCATATTCGGCTCTGCCGAATCTGAATATGCACGGCAAAGCCGTGCCCGGGACCGCCGTGGCTTTGTGATGGTATGAATTTTTCCGTAGACAAGAAAAAACGGT
>CAZGYO010000220.1:3863-4824 GCA_964530455.1 uncultured Victivallales bacterium | reverse complement strand
GAGCTGTATGCGGTCGCCGACATCGAAGGGTCGGCGCGTGAGAATGAACGCCCAGCCGGCGATATTCTCGATCGGACCACGGAGAGCGATCGCGATACCGGCCGAGACAAGGCCGAAATAAGTAGAAAGCCCTTTAAAGCCCTCAACCCATATTCCGCCCAGCAGCAGACATCCCACGAGAGTGGCTATATAGGCGCTGGACTTCCTCCACTTGTAACGGAACTGGGGGTCGCTGCGATACCTGAAGACGGCTGTGAGCACGGCTTTGCGCAGCAGGACGATAAGAATAAGCGCGATAACTGAAAGGATAACTTTAAGGGGCAGGTTCTTGTATTGGTGATTGCTGCTGTAGGCGAGCAGCCATTGCCAGAATTCAACGATATATTCTTTGATTGCGGTCCACATATTTATTTAATTGACGGAATTTTTAATTTTCTCCTGCCACACAAAATACTGCGTGGCGATGGAATAATCAAGCCGGCATATTTTTCATTCTGAGTGTTCGCATTTTTGTGTAAAGAATGCGGCGAGTCGTGACCAGAGTATGAGCGCCAGGATTGTGCCCGCCGCGAACTGCGCAAAAATCCCGGGGCTGTGCGGTGTCGGCAGAGTTATATCGTCCAAATGCGGAACAATAACCGGAATAAGCTCGAAGAGGAAGCCGGCGGCGAGAGCTGCGACGACAAGGGAGGCCAGGTATGCGAAAGCGCCTTTTCTGCCCAGTATTTTAAAGATCGTGGTAACAGAAGTAATATTTGTGGCCGGGCCCGTCATAAGAAAAACCAGGACCGCGCCGGGTGGAACGCCCTTGGATATAAGCGCGGCGGCAATGGGAACAGATGCGGTGGCGCAGACGTAGAGCGGGACCCCGAAAAGCAGCATGATAAACATCATCGCGAATCCGTAGACGGCTATTCCGGCAATAAAGGTCCGCGATTCCCCGATATGCGTCTCCTGCCGG
>CAZGYO010000220.1:1994-3853 GCA_964530455.1 uncultured Victivallales bacterium | reverse complement strand
GAGAAGCGGAACGGCGATATCCCCGAGCAGGTCGACAAAGGCGAAATGCATGGCTTCGGCGAACCCGGGTCTTTTTTCCTTTTCAGGCGGCGCCTCCGATTCCGCCTCCGCAACGGCGTCGGGATCCGGGATGGGCACTTTTTCTTCCGTTGCCTGTATTACAAACCCCCCGAAAACACCGGAAAGCAGGGCCGCCAGGACGCGGTACACCATAAAAACCGGACCGAGCAGTATCCATGTTACAAAAATGCTGTCAGCGCCCGTCTGTGGGGTAGAGATAAGGAAAGCGCCGACGGCGCCGCGGCTGGCCCCGTGTTTCCTGAGCGACGCGGACACGGGGAGCACGCCGCAAGAGCAGAGCGGGATGGGTATTCCGAAGAGGGCGGCCTTGGCAATGGAGCTGAAGGACTTTGCGCCCAGGTATTTCTCCACTGTTTTCGGCGAAACCAGCATGGAAAGTATTCCGGCGACAAAGAAACCGAAGAGCAGCGACGGTCCCATTCTGGAAAAAAGGAACCAGCATTCCGTCAAAAATCTCAGAAATCCCTCATTCATGTGTGTTGTCCTCGCTTATCAGGTTCAGTTGCTCTATGTTCAATTCATCGCGTATTCCGAATCGGCTGAGCGCGAAATCGTATTTAACGGGATCATCGGGGCAAAACTTTCTGAAAGCTGCGCTTATCTCTAAGACCGCCCTGACACCGGGCTGCTTTCTTTTTGTCAAGTTCCAGTTCGCGGCGATTTTCCAGATATGCGTATCGACCGGGTAGAGCAGTTTCGACGTGGGCACCCGCGTCCACCCGCCGGGATCCACGTCGTCCTTTCTGGCCATCCAGCGGAGAAAAAGGTGCAGGCGTTTGCACGCCCCGCCTTTATCGGGCTGTGGCAGGAGGTAATTTTTTCCGCCTCCGCCCAAAACATTAAGTCTGCGCGCGAATACCGCAAGCGCCGGCAGGACGGTTTCGTCTGCGGGGTTCATTCCGTCCAGAAATGCGTTTTCGAGGGACTCGAATTCCTGAAGCAGCCGTTTCACTGCGACGAGAAAGCGGGTCATATCCTCATCCGACACAAACCGGTATCTGAACCCTTTGAAAGCGGCGGCTATCTGCGCGGTATCCGCGTTAATGAGAAAACTACGCGGTCCGCCCAGGCTCCCGAGGGCAACGGAAAGGCTTTTCATTATCTGCTTTACGCCGCCGAAAGCCAGAGACGCAGACAGGAGCCCGACAATTTCCCTGTCGGGAAGATCGGGATAGTCGTAGAGAAAAACCAGTGGATCCGGATCAATCAGCTCGCGTCGATTGTATTTCCGGTACAGCGCCTCGAGTGTTTTTCCGTCTATCTTTACAGGCAATAAACCTATTCCTTTGAGAAAAGATCCTTGCCGGCGCCGCATTCCGGGCAGACCCAGTCGTCGGGGAGATCTTCAAAGGGGGTATCCGGCCTCACTCCGTTTTCGGGGTCGCCTTTCGCGGGGTCGTAGACCCAGCCGCAGGCATCGCATACATATTTGTCCATTTTTCTCCTTTCGCCTCTTTTCAGAGGGCTGTGTAATGTTTGTCGGGGTTTTTACCCTGAAGCCACGCTGTGGCAACTGTTTTTTTATGTTGGCCGGTTTAACTGAGCCAATTTCAGAACTCTCCGTGGCACTCGCGCAAAAAGAGTTTGCCGTCCGAACGCGGTTCACGCGGAGTTTTGAAACTGATTCTACTGTTTATCCGCGATTTTCGCGGCTATATCCCGTCCGGCCCGCCTGCATTGTTCCAGGTCATCGGGTGTCGGAACGTATTTGACTCTAATATCTTCAAGGGCGACATCCACGCCCATCTCATCGAGTATCCCGTGTATGATCTTCGGCG
>CAZGYO010000220.1:0-1984 GCA_964530455.1 uncultured Victivallales bacterium | reverse complement strand
GCTTCCCCGCTCCAGCCGTATGATCCGAAAGCACAGCCCGCAAGGTTCCGCGGTTTAAGGCCACGGAGATAGGTCATGGCGTCTGCTACCGGAGGAAGGATCTGGTTGTTCATGGTGGGTGAGCCGACGAGCAACGCGCCGGCGCCGAGCATTTCGGTGGCGACATCGCTTCTATGGTCTTTTTCGAGCCACATGAGCCTTGCCTCCGTGCCGCCTTCGCGGATTCCCTGAGCCAGGGCCTCCGCCATGGACCTCGTGCTTTTCCACATGGTATCATAGATTATAACGGCGCGATTTTCGGGTTCCTGCCGGCACCACCGGGCGTAGGCTCGCATGATGCGTTCGGGTTCGGATCTCCAGACGGGCCCGTGGTCGGGGGCGATAATGTTGATTGGAACGCCCAGTTCCTCCACCCGCTTAAGCAGCTTTTCTATCTGCCGGGAAAGCGGCATGAGGATATTGGCATAGTACTTCTTCGCCTCGTAGTCCATGATCTCCCGGTCATTTTCGTCGTCGAAGATCCTGTCGGTCGCAAGATGCATGCCGAACCCGTCCTGGGAGAAAAGAAGCCCCTCCCCGGGCATGTACGAAAACATGCTGTCGGGCCAGTGCACCATCTTGGTTTCGATAAACAGAAGTTTCCTGTTGCCGAGCGAAAGTGTTTCACCATCAGCGACCTCCGTTATTTCCTCGTCAAGTCCGAAATGTTCCCTCAGCGCCTGCTTCCCCATTTTGGAAGCAAAGACCTTTTCAGGATCTATTTCGGAGATGGTTTTCGGCAGCGAGCCGGAATGGTCCATTTCGCTGTGATTCGAAATGATATAGTCGATTTCGGCGGGATTGAGGACGGATTTGATTCTTGCCATCATCTCGTTGAAAAACGGCGCCTTGACGGTGTCAACGAGGGTGGTCTTGTCATCGATGATGAGGTACGCGTTGTATGTGCTGCCCCGTTGTGTGCGGTAACCGTGAAAATTGCGCAGTCCGCGGTCTACCGCGCCCACCCAGTATATACCTTCTTGCATTTTAACGGCATTTGCGTTTGCCATGGTAAATTCCTCTTTTCTCTGCAAAGGATTCGGTTTTAACAGATGGTTCGGCTCCTCAGCCGCACATATTCAGTGAAACACGTCGGGGTCGGGGCTGAGACACTCGAAGACTGTCCAGTACTGACCCCGAACAAACGGGGTTTGCTCAATATGTATCCGCGGGGCGCTGACTTCGTGAAACAGCGGGGTTAGCGCCGGCTGTTCCGGGAAATTATTTTTCGGGAGCCGGCGGTGTAAAGGCACGCTGTCCCAGTTCGCGGTCGAGAAGCAGCACTGCTTCAGGCGACTTTTTCGCGAGCCTGATCCTGTCGACCACCTCGGAAACGCTTGCCTCCTCTTCGACCTGCTCCTTCACGAACCACTGCAGAAAGTTTTCCGTGGCGAAATCCTTTTGATCCCGGGCCAGAGACAGGAGCTTGTTTATTCTCGAAGATACGATACACTCGTGATCGTACGCGGTCTCGAACGCCTCGAGAAGAGAGTTCCACTTCTTCTGCGGTTTTTTGATCGCGAGAAGCTCGACCGCGCCGCCGCGTTCCAGAATAAAATTATAGAATCTCTGCGCGTGTGTGTACTCCTCCATCGTCTGCACTTCCAGCCAGTTGGCGAATCCGTTGAGGGATTCGCCGCTAAACTGTGCGGACATCGCCAGGTATATGTACCCGGAATAGAGTTCGAAGTTCAGCTGGTCGTTAAGAGCCGTCTCTATTTTCGCAGAAAGCATTTTCAGGCCTTCCAGAGTCCGTGGAGGTTGCAGTAAGCGCGTATCACGAGTCCGGGTTTGTTCGGCACGTAGAATTCTGCCGACGGATCGTCGCCGGGGTGGAGGTGTTTGCGATTCACGTAGTCCCCGTTTATAACCTCTATCCACTCGATGTGGTGTTCTTCGCTCATCGGGTGCGCGACACTGCCGACCTTGACGCGAACGCCCTCGG
>CAZGYO010000219.1:0-4825 GCA_964530455.1 uncultured Victivallales bacterium | reverse complement strand
GGTCGCCGAAGAAGTCCTGGCAATGATACTGGCGGCTCTGCGGCACGTGGTGAGAGGAGATGTCTCAACCAGAATCGGCAAATGGGAAAAAAAGTCTCTTATGGGCCGCGAACTGGCCAACAAGGTTATCGGTATAGTCGGAATGGGCAACATCGGCAAACTCGTGGTTAAACGCCTGCAGGGCTTCGATATGAAGTTTCTCGCCTACGATCCGATCCTTTCCGCGGACCTCGCCGAAAAGCTCGGGGTGCGCCTCTGCACGGTTGAGGAGATATTCACAGAATCCGATTTCGTTACGCTTCATATTCCAGAGACGGACGAGACCAGGGGAATGGTGAACCGCGAACTTATCGGCCTTATGAAGGACGGCGCGGTGCTGGTGAACTGCGCCAGAGCGGGAGTTGTCGATGAGGATGACATGAGAGCCGCGAAGAAGGAAAAGAATATCGTTTTCTGCAACGATGTCTACCCTAAAGATGCCGAGGGAGAAAAGTCTGTCGCAGATATCGCCGACCTCATGCTTCCCCACCTTGGCGCAAGCACGTTCGAGGCTAATTTCACCGCCGCGAAGAGAGCAGCCGAACAGACAGTGGCATATTTCCAGAAAGGCATAAACAACTTCGTCGTGAACCGCGCGGTTCCCGTGGGACTCGATGAGAAGTACCAGGAACTCGCGTTCGTCCTCGCGAAACTCGCGAGAAGTTATCTCGGCACGCGGAATGCCCCATACCAGATAGAGACAAGTTTCTACGGGGATCTGAACCAATACTCGAAGTGGCTCCTGCCGCCGGTCGTCGCGGGCATATCCTCGGATTTCGACATCTATCAGGATGCATCGGACGCCGAAAACTTCCTCCGGGAACGCGGAATACTCTACACCAACCGCGATATCGACGAGAAAAAAAGCTACGGCGAGTCCATGACCATAGATTTTTTCGAAGGCGATAAGACCATCAGAAAAGTCAGTGTGCGGGGAACTCTCGCCGAAAATAAGCTTATGATATCCAGAATCAACGATTTCCATGCTCTCTACCTCGAGCCGGCAGGCAATACGCTTATACTTGAATACAGCGATGAACCCGGAGTTATAGGGAAGGTCGCAAGCGTTCTGGGATCGAAAAGTATAAACATACTCGACCTCAGAGCCCCGCAGAATGAGAGCGGCGACAAAGCCCTGGCGGCCATTAAAACCGATCTTCCCGTGGAAAAAGCCATCGTCGAGGAGCTTCGGGAGCTTGTCGAACCCAAAAATATTTTCCTCTTTATTTACTGAAGCAGTTTCAAAACTCCGCGTGAACCGCGTTGCCACGCAGAGGCAGGCGGGCACGGAGACTTTTGAAGTTGGCTCGATTATATGTGATTTCTGTGAAAAACGAATAGATCCGGATTTGCACAGTATGTCTGCATCCGCGAAAAAAAAACGGCTTGCCTCCGGGCATGCCGCGAAACTGTTAGAAGAGGCGCACGATGTAGCTCTGCCTTTGGAGCTGGGTCTCCGGGAAGGCGGCGCCGTCATCTGCAAAAAACTTCTGCGGGCCGTCCCCGGTAGAAGAATGGTTTTCAAAGCGGAATACGGCAGCGTGGACGTCGTAGCCAAGGTCTACGCGGCCGGGCCGGGGCTTTCAAGGCGGCTGCGCCGGGAAGAACGGGGATTTGAACTCCTCGACAAGGCCTCTGTTCCCCATCCGGCATATATCGGGACTTTTCACGCCGGCAATGCCGGAATATGCCTGGTGGAATACCTGCGGGGATACTCGACACTCTCCCTTTTTCTCCGGGAATCCACGGAAAAGGAAATTGACAGGACAATCAGCCGGGCGCTTGATATTGTTTTCAGCATGCATCAGGCGGGGGTCGTCCAACAGGATATACATCTTGATAACTTCATGGCCGGGGAAGGGGCCGTCAAGGTCGTCGATGCCGCTCTGGTGAAACAAAAATCCGTTTCACCGCTGCCGCGGGAAGCCGCCTCCGAAAACCTCGCGGCACTTGTCGCAAGGTTTCCTCTGGAATTGCGTAACAGAGTCCTGAAAAAGATTGCCCAAAAGGACACACATAAGCTGTACGATATCGCGCTGCTCGAACGGCGGATGGAAAAAATGTGGCGGCGTGACAGGGCGGAATATGTGAAAAAACGGTTCAGAAGATGCACTGATGTCGAAATATCATCTTCCCCTTTTCACTTCGCCGCGTATCGCAGGGAAGCGGAAAATATCGCGGGAACTTTTACCGGGGACCCCGAAAAGACCATGGAAAGGGGATCGGTACTGAAAGCAGGGCGCTCCGCAACGATTATGTCTATCCCGGAAGACGAACAAGGCGAATTCGTCGTCAAACGCTATAATCTCAAGACTTGCTTGCACGCGCTCAAAAGATGCTGCAGGCCGAGCCGCGCATGGAAATCGTGGAGGGCGGCATGGCTTTTCGAGTTCAGCGGCATAAAAACAGCACCCACGCTCGCATTCCTGGAAAGACGCTTTTTCTTCCTTCGGGGCAGATCCTACCTGCTCATGGAACGCTGTCCCGGTATCGAGTCCGGCGAACTTTACCCGCAGGGAAATCCTCCCGACGATGTCCTCGAGGCTTTCGGGGCGCTTTTCGGGAGGATGATAGATTCAGACCTCACACACGGCGATATGAAAAAAAGGAATTTTCTGCTTGATGGAACAGAAATATACCTGCTCGACCTGGATTCCGTTAAGGCCCACCGTTCATTGCACTCTTTTAAAATAGCCTTTAAAAAAGATATGCTGCGTTTTATGAGAAACTGGCCTGAAAACTCGAAGCTGTACGGTCTTGCAAACTCTTTTATCGAAAGTTTGCGGCTTGAAAATCACTGAAACTGGCCCAAGAATAAAAAAAAGGTGTATTAACATGAAAAAAAAGACAGTTCCCCGGCCCGAATATCCGCGCCCGCAGTACTTGAGAAAAGAGTGGCTCAACCTGAATGGTGAATGGATGTTCGCCGACGATGCTTCGGACGATGGTGAAGAACGGGGCCTCCACACTCAAAATGCACTGCCTGAATCAATACAGGTCCCCTTCTGCCGCGAATCCCCGCTTTCGGGGATCGATCGTCAGAACAGGATAATGGCAGTCTGGTACAAGAAACATATCAAAATTCCTGGTGAATGGACGAATAAAAGAGTCTTAATCCATTTCGGCGCCGCCGACTACGAAACGACACTGTGGGTGGACGGAAAAAAGATCGGGTTTCATGAAGGCGGACACTGCTCGTTTTCCTTCGATATAACAGATTTCGCATCCCGGGACCGCGAACATATCCTGACTGTGCGCTGCCGCGACAGCTGGCTGGATGCCAAGCCGAGAGGGAAACAGGTGGCTTCGCCGGATCCACACGGTTGCATGTATCTGAGAACCACGGGAATCTGGCAGACGGTCTGGCTGGAACCTGTGCCTGAAACCCGCATTCTACGCCCCAGGATTACTCCTCTCCCGGATAGCAGCTGCTTCATGCTTGAACTGGGCGTAAAACCATGGACTCAGCATATGGAACTGAAAGTCTCACTGCACGCGGACGGAGCGAAAGTCGCGGAGGCGGCGACCGCGCTGGAGTCGGATTTCACTGCTACACTCATACTGCCGATCCCGGAACATGAAAAAAGAACCTGGGACCCGGCATCCCCGTTCCTCTACGATATGAAAATAGATCTTTTGAAAAAAGGGGAACTTGTCGATTCCGTGCAATCCTATGCGGGACTGCGTTCTGTGGCCGTCTCCGGAAATAAAGTCCTGCTCAACGGAAAACCCGTTTTCCAGAGACTTGTCCTGGACCAGGGATACTATCCCGACGGCATTCTCACCGCGCCGGACGATGAGTCTCTTGTCAATGACATCAAACTGGCAATCAAGGCAGGTTTCAACGGCGCCAGACTCCATCAGAAGATCTTCGAGGAAAGATTCCTGTACCATGCGGACAGGCTGGGCTACCTGGTCTGGGGAGAAATGCCGGACTGGACAGCCGATATGAACCTGAAACAGGCCGACAAACAGAGGCGCTGGAACGAACTCTGGATAACGGAATGGCAGGAGGAACTCGAACGAGACTACTCCCACCCGTGCATCGTCGGATGGTGCCCCATGAATGAACAGATGTACGAGAACGAAGAACAGAAAAAAATACTGGACAGACTCATGTCCGTACTATACATATCCGCGAAACTCGCGGACAGGACAAGACCCGTTCTGGATGTCAGCGGATGGCCGCACAGGGTCCCGGGCGCAGATATTTACGATAATCACGACTACAATTCCTCTCCCGAAGACCTGGAAAATCGCTATAGTCATACAGCCGGCCTGGACCTCAACCGCGAGCCGCTAAAACATAAAAATAACAAGGGCGATGAACATGTCCCCTACGAAGACCAGCCTTTCTTCTTGAGCGAGTTCGGGGGAATTCCATGGACCGCGGGAGACAATAGCTGGGGCTACGGCCGACAGCCGAAGTCAATGGAGGAATTCTACCAGCGTTTCGAGGGACAGTGCGCGGCCCTGCTTTCAAATCCCGGAATGTTCGGCTATTGCTATACTCAACTGACGGACGTGTTCCAGGAACAAAACGGAATTTTTACTTTCGATAGAAAACCGAAGTTCGAACTCGAAAGAATCCGCGCCGCACAATCTGGGCCCGCCGCGGTCGAAAAGTAAGAGCTTTGGAGTCACGCCCAAGCTTCCACTTCATCCCAGCCAGCCGGTGGCCTTGGCGAGCAGGCCCGTGTAGTGGACGAAGTTGGGCCAGGAGACGTCGCGCGGCACGCCGATAGCCGTTTTTGAAGCAAAAACCCGTCATACAACATATCGTTTT
>CAZGYO010000218.1:0-4838 GCA_964530455.1 uncultured Victivallales bacterium | reverse complement strand
CTCAGCTCTGGCTCGGCATGCCTGATCCCGGCTTCCCGCGATTTTTTCTCCTCTTTCATCTTGCGCAAGCGCGGCAGAAGCTCCTCCTGCCGAGAACAGTCCGGCCAGCAGTCCTCGCGCCCGTAACGGATCTCAACTATTACCGTCTTTGCCGGTTGCAGCACCTTCCCGCTCCGGCGTCCACTGGGCTTCGACCAGAAAGCCGCCACGTCCGCCTGATACCTTGAAATCCGTGTCGGGACCTTCACCGCAAGCGCACTGGGCTTTTCCAGCGCAAGCCATCCGAGAACGGCGCGCTTCATCTGCAGCGGTTTCAGCCTGCTCGTGGAGCCGGCTTCATCCCGGTTGCCCGC
The DNA here is from genome assembly GCA_964530455.1 of uncultured Victivallales bacterium. Classification (GTDB taxonomy): domain Bacteria; phylum Verrucomicrobiota; class Lentisphaeria; order Victivallales; family CAZGYO01; genus CAZGYO01. The sequence continues at coordinate 4,485 of CAZGYO010000218.1, read as the reverse complement.
CTTGCCCTGCCGCTTGTCTCCGCCAAAGTTAAAAATCTGCTGTTTTTCATTGTCCATGACCAGATAACTCCGCTTTTTTTATATTATGTGCCCGGGCCCGGTTTGAATAGAGCCTCGTAACCGATATAATAGTGCTTTGCGTATATGCTAATGTACTCGCATACTCCGAAAATGCGAAATTCGCGGAGCCTTGTGTGATATGGAACTGAAATTCTACAACACTATCAGGCGCGCTAAAGAGCGCTTCGAACCGGTAGAGCCGGGAAAGGTGAAACTGTACACCTGCGGGCCTACCGTCTATAACTTTGCGCACATAGGCAATTTCAGGGCGTACATGTTCGAGGACCTGCTCCGGCGCACGCTCAAGCTTGCCGGCTTTGAGCCGGTGCAAATAATGAATCTGACGGATGTGGACGACAAGACGATACGCGATTCAAGAGCAGCCGGGGTGCCTCTTGCCGAATACACCGAGAAGTACAAGAAAGCCTTTTTCGAGGATCTCGAGACCCTGAAGATCGAAAAGGCGGAACACTATCCCGCCGCGACCGAGCACATCCCCGAAATGATCTCTATCATAGAGACCCTTGTCGAGAAAGGATACGCCTATATGGCGGACGACCACTGCGTATATTTTTCCATCGCCAGGTTTCCGGACTACGGAAAACTCGCGCGTATCGATATGGAGAACCAGAAAGTCGGGGAAAGGGTCAGCAGCGACGAATACGAAAAGGAGTCGGTCGCGGATTTCGCGCTCTGGAAAGCCTGGGACGAAAAGGACGGCGACGTGGCCTGGGACAGCCCCTGGGGACGCGGAAGGCCCGGATGGCATATCGAATGCAGCGCGATGAGCATGAAATATCTCGGTAAAACCTTCGATATCCATACCGGCGGCGTCGATAACATGTTTCCGCATCACGAGGACGAGATAGCACAGAGCGAGGCTGCGAACGGGTGCAGGTTCGTCAACTTCTGGATGCACTGCGAACACCTTATAGTCGACGGAAAAAAAATGTCGAAGTCCCTCGGAAACTTTTTTACACTGCGCGACCTCCTCGACAAAGACTGGACCGGGCCTGAAATCAGATGGGCGCTACTCTCGACCCATTATCGCCGGAAACTGAACTTCTCGTTCAAGGCGCTTCAACAGGCCAGGCAGACCCTGCTCGGGTTCAGGAATCTTTTTGTCAGACTTCACAACGCGGACGGAGACGGCAGCGGGGACAGGGCGGCCGACGAGGCAGCCGGTTCGGCTGACCGACAGTTCCGGGAAGCCCTTGCCGACGACCTTAACATATCCGAGGCGCTCGCCGCGCTATTTGCCCTGCAGAAAGAATCGAACAGAATTATGGATTCGAACGCATTATCCTCCGGCGGCGCGTCCTCCGTCCTTGAGCAGTTCCGCGTTTTCGATTCCGTTCTCGGGGTTCTTGACACGGATAATACCGAAGACGAGGCGCCCGCGGAGCTTGCAGAACTCGCGGAACGGCGGAAACAGGCCAGAGCCGATAAGAACTTTACCCGGGCCGACGCGTTGCGCGACGAGATCAGAGACAGGGGCTGGATCGTCGAAGATTCCCCGGACGGGTTTACACTTAAAAAAGCCTGACCGGCATCTTTCAGGAAATGGCCGGGCTGAAATATCGCCGCCCGTCTCCAATCCCTGTTTGACATTATTTGCTTTATTAAATCGATGGATTGTGCTATACTACTTGTTAGTACATATTCAGTGAACCACGTCGGGGGTTGGGGCTGAGACACTCGAAGACTGTCCAGTACTGGCCCCGAGCAAACGGGGTTTGCTGAATATGTACACTTGTTGTATTTGAAGTTGTGAAACTCGAGGCAATGCTTATATGGCCAAAATCTTTGTTTTATGTAAGACGGAAAGCGGGAATCGGGACCTTTATGAAAACCTGCTGAACACGGGCGGGCACGAGGTCTTCTGCATCTCCGGAGGCGACCTGGTAAAGGCCCTTTTCAATTTCAAGCCCGATATAATAATCTTCGATGTGATTGAAGGCGACTCCAGCCCTTTCGGGAAGGTGGGGGAACTGCGCAAACTCCCTAACTTCTCCGGGACCCCCATACTCATGGTGATCAACGAGTCCGGCAACGAAATAAACTCGGCGATATCCTCGGGAGCCAACGAATATATTATCAAACCAATAAGAGAAATGGAGCTCCAGTCCAGAATAGAGCTGCTGCTCAACAGGAGCAACCTGTTCAGCAACGAGTTCATCGAAGGCAGCATGTTCGCCAAAAAGTACAAAATCGCCTCGCTGCTGGGCAAGGGCGGCGACAGCACCGTTTACCGCGCGCTGGACAGCAGCGAAGGCGATATGGAAGTCGCACTCAAGATCCTTAAGATAAAAGACGATTCAGAAACGACACTGCCGCAGTTCGAGAGAGAGACCACCGGCCTGGCTAAACTCGACCATCCGAACATCGTCAAACTGCTGGACCACGGAAAAGCGGAGGGTTTTTTCTACGTCGTCACGGAATTCGTAAAGGGAAGCTCTCTGGGCGATATTATCAAGGAATCGCCGCTTATGGAGGAATCGGCCATAGACCTGGCGCTCGAAGTCGCCGAGGCTCTCAGATACATAAACCAGTTCAACATCGTCCACCGGGACATCAAACCCGACAATATTCTGATCTCGGACCTGGGCGAAGTGAAAATCGTCGATTTCGGTCTTTCACGCGAGAAGCATCAGCAGACAGTTTCGATCAAAGGCGAGATGTTCGGAACCCCGCAGTACCTGTCCCCTGAATATATCGACGGCAAAAAACTGGATATAAAAGCCGACATATACTCGCTGGGTATCACCCTTTTCTACATGGTATCAGGCACGCTCCCATTCAATGCCGGAACGCCGATGGCGTTGATCAATAAGCAGCTCAACGAGCCGCCACCCCTCCTGCACGAAGTAGCTCCGGACATATCCGGGGAATTTTCGAGCCTGATAAACAGCATGCTGGCAAAAGATCCGGCGGAAAGACCGGACATCGATGAAATGATTCAGAGCTTTCAGTCCCTGAGAAAAGAAAGCTGATGAAGATAAACAGAAAAGATTTTGTCGACGGAAGCCTGGTTTCTATCCGCAATAAACTCGGCTCCGGTAGCGCCGCCGAAGAAAAGAAAACTGAAGGTCCCGAAACCGGGGCGGCCGGGCCGGCAACGCGGAAACGGGAATATAGGCCCCCGCTGACCGACGTCTACAGCGACGCGCTGGAAAAACGCAGGGACGAGTTCCGGATGCTGCGACGTGACCTGTGCGAGAATTTAACCGAGCGAATAGCCGAAATGCCTGAGGAAATACACGTTGCCGAAGAACAGCTCGAGGAACTCAAGGAAACCCTCGAAGTTTTTACAGCCAAACTCGATGAACTTCGCGGAATCGACGAAAACGCCTGGGAATCGGCAAAAGAGGGCTCGGAACTCGGAGTCGCAATGAGAAAAGCCGAAAACGCCCGGCTGGAATATATAAGATGCAGCGCGAAACTCACCGCCCTGCGAAGAGAAAACCCGGTTGGCGACACTTCATCTCGCGAAGCCCAAGGGAGGGTCGAGGACCTCCACTCCCTCTCTTTCTCACAGCTTTTCAAAATGGGATTCTGCTTCAGCCTGCCCATCATCATCGGCATCCTCGCGGCATCCGTCATCCTTGCTTTCGCGATATTCGCGGCTATGCGCTGACCGAAAATGCTGGCTGGGGGCGCGACATCCCAAGCTCCCCCAGCAGTCAATTTACCAGATACACAGATTGAAAATCCCAACTATTGGCGTTACAGTCTTGCAAGTGAAAAAGACGGTAGATGTTCAGTGAACCAGGTCGGGGTCGGGGCTGAGACACTCGAAGACTGTCCAGTACTGACCCCGAACAATTTCAGCAGGCGCCAAAATAATTAAGCCCACGGAGAGTCGATGATCATGCAGGATTGGGAAACCCGTCTCAATCGCTTCATCGCCGCGCAAACCCAAAAGATCGAAACCCTCAAGCAACACAAGCTCGGTCTGATGCAGCAGCTTTTCCCCGCGGCGGAGGATCAGGCATGAGCTACGATCCGGCCATTCATCACCGCCGCAGTATTCGCCTGAAGGGTCATGATTATGCCGGCGGCGGGGTGTATTTCGTGACGATTTGCGCGCATCGCGAGGCGGGGAATGTTTTTGCGAATGCGGCGGCAAAGCGGGTGGTCGCGGCATGTTGGCAGGAAATCCCCGAGCATTTTCCGCAGGCCGGGGCCGGGGAGTTCGTGGCCATGCCCGATCATGTGCATGGGATCATCCGGATGGCAGCGGCGAAAAATCTTTCGCCCGTACGGGATGCGGCGAAAAATCTTTCGCCCGTACGAGGGCGGCCGCATGGCACATCGCGCACATTGGGGTCGGTGATCCGGGGGTTCAAAATCGGGGTGGTCAAAGGCCTTGCCCACCCCGCCCCCGGTGCCCCCGCCCCCCGGATGTGGCATCGCAATTATTAT
>CAZGYO010000217.1:0-4877 GCA_964530455.1 uncultured Victivallales bacterium | reverse complement strand
GGCTTTGAGATAGCTGATATAGAGCTGGACCACTTCGTCGGCTTTTCGGGTCCCGGTGTTTTTGACTGTCACCTCGGCCTTCAGAGATTTCCCCCTTTTCACTTCCTCTTTGGAAAGTTTTATGCATGAGTACGCGAATTTCGCGTACGACAGCCCGAACCCGAAGGGGTACATGGGGTCGGCCTTCATATAGCGGTATGACCTCTTTGAAAAATCATAGTCGGTGTAGTCAGGAATCTTTTTCAGGGATTTCGGAAATGTAACGGGAAGTTTTCCAGATGGAGACTTCCTGCCGAACAGGATGTCTCCCACCGCGTTGCCTCCCTGTTCTCCGGGATACCAGGCAAGCAGAACGGCGTCCGATAGCCTGTGTACTTCACCGAGTTCCATCGGTGATCCGCCGGTAACGACCGAGATCACTGGTTTGCCCTCCTTTTTCATGCGGCGCAGGAGTTTAAGCTGATTTTTCGGGATAGTGATCCCGTTTTTGTCGCCTCCTGCGGGCGCGCCGATACATTCGCCGTTCTCGCCCTCCATGAGCGGTGAGTAGCCTATCGCCACCACTACAGTGTCCGCCCATTTCGCGAGACCGGCCGTCCAGTCCGAATCGAAAAGATTTTCATGCACCAGAAAACAACCCTGCATGTGCGTGACGATGGTCCCTTTAGGCGCCGAAGACGCCACGCCTTCCAGGATTGTCCTGAGGTTTCCCGACATCCCGCGGTAGAAATTGCCGAGAAGTACCTGCGCGTCCGCCGCGCAGGGGCCTGTAACAAAAACAGTCCCCGGCTTTTTCGACAGCGGCAGCACCCCGTTGTTCTTCAAAAGTACTATGGATTCGGCGGCGGTTTTGCGGGCCAGCTTCAGGTGTTTTTTGCACTGTATTACACTGCTCTTTATCTTTGTGTAGGGATTTTTTGAAGCGGGATCGAATTCGCCGAGTTTAAAACGTACTTCAAGGATCTTCCTCAGCGCCCTGTCGATGTCCTCCTCGCATATCATTCCCCTTTCGATCGCCTCCGACGCGTAAGGATAGGCGTTCTCTCCGATCTCCTGGTCGCATCCGTTTTTAAGGCAGAGCCCGGCGGTCTCAACCGCGTCCTTCGTTATCTTGTGCGTCTCGTGCAGGCTCGCAAGCGCTCCCCCGTCGGATGTCACCATGCCCTTGAACCCGAACTTCCCTCTGAGAAACTCGCCTATAAGTACTTAGCTCGCGCAGCAGTGTTCGCCGTTAACCCGGTTGTATGTAGCCATCACGGTTGCCACATCTTCGTCAACCAGCGCCTTGAAGGGAGGAAGGTAGGTTTCCGCCAGGTCTTTCCTGGAAACTTCGGCGTTGAAACTCTGGCGCAGCTTTTCAGGTCCGCTGTGTACCGCAAGGTGTTTGGCGCAGGCCGCGGTCTTCAGGTATTTCGGATGCTTCCCCTGCAGTCCGCGGACGAATGCGGCTCCCATGTCGGATACCAGGACGGGGTCTTCGCCGTATGTCTCCTGCGCGCGCCCCCATCTCGGGTCTCTCAATATGTTTATTACCGGCGTGTAGAATGCCAGAGAGCTCTTTTTCGCCGCCGCCCAGTCGGGATCGTGGTATTTTGCGCGGGCTTCGTCCGATACGGCGGATGCCACCTTCTCGATCAGGCCAGGATCAAAGGTCGCGGCCATTCCTATCGGCATGGGAAACTGTGTCGCAAGCCCGCTGTTGCATATGCCATGCAGGCATTCCCCGCCCCATTTGAACTTCGGCAGCCCCAGCCTCTTTATCGCCGGAGCATTTACCGTCAGCTGGCTGATCTTCTCTCCAAGCGTCATCGAGTCCAGCAATGCCGATATCCTGGCGGCAGCCGGGACTTCGTAATTTTTCCATTCTTGTTTCGCCGTCATGTTATTTCTCCTGAGTTTTTCTCAATAAGCGGCAGATTACAAGTATATCGGCTTTAGATATTGTCAAAAGGTTGATTTAGCTAAAAACAAAGTCTATTCTAAAAGTTTCCAATCCCGGACAGTTTTTTTGATAGCCAATCCCGACGATGTTCACGTCGAGGAAAAAAAGAGGAGAATAAAATTAATGACGGATAAGAAAATATCGAAGTACTCGAAAATAATACGCGAATACATTCTTAAAGACTACAGGAAGATGTGCCGCGAACCCGCGGGACAGCTTGAATACCCGTTCATAGTGCCCGGCAGCAACCAGTACGCAAACGTGCTCTGGGACTGGGACGCGTTTTTCAGCAACGTCGCGCTGCGCCAGATCCTCGCGGATATAGGTTCGGAAAAGGAATCCGGGGATATCCTCCCCTACGAACAGGGTTGCGTGCTGAATTTCCTCAACGCGGGGGATATCTACGGACAGATCCCCGGCGCCATGCGCCCGGAAAAGAAAGAGAATGCCGACGACGCTCCTGAAGAGTGGATGAAACGGAATAACCACAAACCGTGCCTCGCCCAGCACGCCGCCCTGATCGTCAAAGGTATCGACGGCGACGCCGAATGGCTGCGCGAAAAAATGCAGTTCATACACTTTTTCATGAACAACTACCGTTCACACCGCCGGAACAAGGATACAGGACTCTATTTTTGGGTCAAGACCGGGAACATCGGGGTCGATAACGATCCGTGCACATATTACCGCCCATACAACAGCGATGCCTCCATATACCTGAACTGTTTCATGATGAAAGAGCTTGAGGCTGTAATATACCTCTGCGAAAGATTGAACCAGGACGAGGTGAAACTGCATTACCAAAAAGATCTCGAGCAACTCAGGAACGCCGTTCAGGAACACTGCTGGGACGAATGGTCAGGTTTCTTCTACAGCGCGGACCTCGCGTTGCGGCCGGTGGATCACGAAAGCTGGGGGCACTGGGGAATGCCGCGCGACTACGACTGCCTTGTAAACCGGATCCTTGTATGGTCCGGATTTCTGGCTCTATGGTCCGGTGTAGCCACAAAAGAGCAGGCGGAACGGGTGGTGTCCGAACATTTCAAGTGCGAAAAGACCTTCAATGCACCCTATGGGATACGGACGCTGGCCAAGGTCGAGAAGATGTATAACCTGAGACCTTCCGGAAACCCGTCATCATGGCTGGGACCCATCTGGGGCGTCTCAAACTACATGGTCTTCCACGGCCTTGTAAAATACGGTTTCAATGAAGCGGCCGCGGAACTCGCTGAAAAGACCGTGAAACTTTTCGGTCACGACATCGAGCGCACCGGGGCGATGCACGAATACTATCAGCCGGAAAACGGCGAACCGTTGCTGAACCACGGGTTCCAGAATTGGAACATGCTGGTGATGAACATGATCAGCTGGCTTGAAACCGGGAAGATGGAATCGGAACTTTGAAATAACTCTTTGAGAGGAACCCTAATGAAAGATAAAAGACCAAATATCCTGCTTCTAATGACAGACCAGCACAGGGGCGACTGCCTGGGCGTGGATGGACATCCCGTTCAGCAGACACCATATCTCGATGAACTCGCTTTGTCGGGCGCGCGCTTCAGAAAAGCATACACCGCCTGTCCCGTCTGTATCCCGGCAAGAAGAACACTGATGACAGGAATGAAACCGGCTTCGCACGGGGTTTTGATGAACTATAATACACACCTGGAATTCCCGACATTGCCGGGAGAACTGGCGAAGGCTGGCTACCAGACACACCTCGTGGGAAAACTGCACCTGTGGCCCCATCGTAAACTCTACGGGTTTATGAGCGCCGACTGGTCCGACGGGACCGGGCATCCGGACTCCGATGACGACTATACGCGCTTTCTGAAAAAAGAGGGCCTTGGCACACCGAAAGTAGCCCTCGCGGGCGGACAGAACTGTAACGGCTGGGTTTCCAGACCCTGGCACCTGGATGAGAAATACCATTTTACAACATGGTGCGCCGACAAGGCCCTGGAATTTCTTGAACGCAGAGACCCCACAAAACCGTTCTTTCTCAAAACAAGCTTCATAGACCCGCACCAGCCATGCACACCGCCGCGGGACTACTATGAACGATACATGAACATGGACCTCCCGGAACCGCCCGTGGCGGACTGGGCAAGGGTATTCGAAGAACCGCAGCGCGGGCTGCCCGTCGCTTCCTGGCGCACATGCTTGGACAGACAGGTTATGAAACAGTTTATGGCCGGTTACTACGGATGTGTAAACCATATCGACAACCAGATAGGACGTATCCTTCAGTCGATCCCGAAAGATACGGTCATTGTCTTTGTTTCGGACCACGGCGAAATGCTGGGTGACCACCAGTGGATAAGAAAACGTTCGGCCTACGAGGGATCAGCGAGAATCCCGTATATAATCCGTTTCCCGGAATCTTTCGGTCTCGACCGGGGACAGGTAAGGGACGAGGTCGTCGAACTCATGGATATAATGCCGACCCTTCTGGATGCCGCGGATGCCGATATCCCCGATACCGTAGAAGGCAGAAGCCTCCTGCCACTGCTAAGGGCTGAAGACGATGGATGGCGCGAATACCTGCACGGCGAATGTGCCGAAGTCCCGAGCTTGAATTCCGGACAGCAGTACCTGACCGACGGCAGGCACAAATATATCTGGTACCCGGGAACTGCGCGGGAGCAGCTTTTCGACCTGGAAAACGACCCGAAAGAAATGGAGGATCTCGCCGATGACCCGGGAATGCGCGGCGAAATCGAGAAATGGCGCGAAAGACTCGTGGACGAACTGGGCGGCAGGAACGAAGGTTTTGTCAAAGACGGGAAACTCCAGCGCCTGGGCGGCCCGACTCCATTCGCGCTTCCCGACTGGATATAGATCAACAAACTACGGCTGAATTCGCCGTACATATTTAGCCAACCACGTCGGGGTCGGGGCTGAGACACTCGAAGACTGTCCAGTACTGACCCCG
>CAZGYO010000216.1:0-4887 GCA_964530455.1 uncultured Victivallales bacterium | reverse complement strand
ATATCTCTGTGGCTTAGTGGCTTTGTGCGAGAATAAAATATATGCGGGGCGATGCTCTATGGGATTACAGGCTTTCAGCCCTGAAAATAAGCAAAAAGATAGATAATCCAAATCCAAATCGGGATCGCTATCGGAATCTCTATTCGGGATACAGGTTCCGGGGATATTCGCCGAGATCTATCAGTGATCTGATCGATTCTTCGACCGTCCCCCTGTCCCCGGGATAGGTCATGCCGAACCATCGCGAAGCCGATTCAAGGAGACTTAGTTCAGCCTTACCCTTTTCCATAAGGGCGGTGACGACTGAAGGCAGATAGCATTCCGCCGAAAGACTGCCGCTGTTTTCTCTGAGAAATATCTGGAATTCAAGTTCGATATCCTTAAAGACGGCGGGAGTAAATCCCCAGAAATTCATTGAAACCGGTTCGCGTCCGTCGAAGATGCGCTCTCCGCCCGGCGACGAGCCGCGTATCTTCCCGCCGCATTCCGAGATCCCCGTGAACTCCTCTATACGCACAAGCCTGCCTCCGGTCGCGGCAGCACATATTCCGCGGGATACCGTCCCGTGTTCGGAAAGCGTGTTTTTCAAGGTGTACGCGACAAGGCCGTACTTACGTGAATCGTTATCTTTTCCGTCAAGAAACCGGGATATCCTCGTGTAGGACTCTCTCCCATAAAAGTCATCGGCATTGATAAGCGCGAACGGTTCGTCCACATGCTCCGCGGCAGAAAGCACTGCGTGCGCCGTGCCCCACGGCTTTTTTCTTTCGGGGTCGGCTCCCGGAACCGGATGCTGTACCGAGAAATCGGTCTCTATCACGCCCCGGTACCGCCGCGACGCGAATTTCGCAAAGTCATCGCTCATCTCCGGACGTATCACGAAGACCACTTTCGAAAACCCCGCGCGCGCGGCATCATACACCGAATAGTCCATTATTATTTCGCCGGAAGGGCCTACCCCTTCAAGCTGTTTCATTCCCCCGTAGCGCGACCCCATCCCGGCCGCAAGTATCACAAGACTCTTTTTCATGTTTCAGGACAATTCCTCTTGATTAAGCCGGTGCTGAAAAAAGGAAACGTCGCCCGGCATCACGTTACGAGAATAATAAACCGGGATTTCGAGCCAAATCAATTCTTCGGCCCGGATTATTCGGCGCCGCCTTCCGGTACCACGGCTCCGGGTTGCCTTTGCCGTCAGCACCGATCAAGCATGAGATACGGCATCTGAGTCCGCAGGGAAGCCCGTATTTCAAATCCTTTCGCGCGGGAGAACTGGTTTTATCCTCAAACCGGTATATAATTAGCAGCTCGCAATCAAACCGAAAACAGAACTCATGTCACAGGAACTTTTATGCAGTTGGAAAATGGCAGAATAAAGATAGGCGGGGTGACTGCGGAAACCATAGCGGAAACCTACGGCACCCCCACCTATGTCTACGACGAGCAGCGGATTCGTGAAAACTACAGGCGCGCCCTCGGCGCTTTCAGAAAATACTACCCGGATTTCAGGTTCTTCTACGCGGTCAAAGCATGCAACAATCCCGCGATAACGAATATACTGCGCCAGGAAGGCGCGGGCATAGACGCGGCGAGTGTAAACGAGATACTTCTTGCCAAAGAGCTCGGTTTGAGCGGCGAGGACGTCATGTTCAGCGGGAATTTTCTTTCGGATCAGGACATACGCAAGGGGCTTGACAGCGGCGTCATATTCAATCTCGACGATCCCGGCCTCCTGCCGAGGGTGATTAAAGCAGGAATACCAGATATTCTTTCCTTCCGGGTAAACCCTGGTTACGGACGCAGCAATGTCGGCGATTTCGTTACAAATGCCGGCCCGGACGCTAAATTCGGGGTCCATCCCGACCAGGTAATGGACGCCTACCGTGCGGCAAAAGAAGCAGGAATAAAGCGTTTCGGCGCACACATGATGCCGGGATCTTGCATAACCGACCCCGACTATTTTTCCTTTATTACCGGCCTTCTGATGGAGATCATCGGCAAGGTCGGAGCCGAACTCGGAATAGACTTCGAGTTCATCGATCTCGGGGGAGGTCTCGGAATACCCTACAGCCGCGACGAGAAGGAACTCGACATTTACGAGGCCGCGCAACTCGTCGCCGAGACTTTCAAATCGAAGGTCCGGGAATACAGCCTGAAACCGCCCAGGCTGATGATGGAACCGGCCAGATACTTCGTGGGAGACGCCGGATGCATCGTCGGCCGCGTCCACGCGATCAAGGAATCATATAAAAAGATAGTCGGAACCGATATCGGGATGAACGTCCTCGCGCGGCCCGCCATGTACGGCTCGTACCATCACATATACGTCGACGGACGCGAGAACGATGCCAGGGAACCTGTCGGGCTCTGCGGACAGCTATGCGAAAATACCGACTTCTGGATCCGGAAAAGAGATCTGCCGTCGACCACCGCGGAAGGTGACATAGTAGTCGTCGAAAATGCAGGCGCATACGGGTTCGCAATGAGCTACCAATATAACGGCAGACTCCGTCCCGCGGAGGTGCTGGTGAACGAAGGCAGCCATTTCCTCATCCGTAAAAGAGAGGGTTTCGAGGACATGATACGGCACACAAGCGTACCCGAACACCTGCTTTCATAAAATATTTGCATATATAACTTGCGTGAAACATTGGTTTCGAGTAGATTATACCCGATAATTAATATCTGAAAGGGGTTTCGAAGCCAAATAACAAACAGGAATCCGGGGTTTAAAATGTTTTATCAGAAACTGACACGCTTTTTCTCCACAGACATCGGCATAGACCTGGGCACGGCAAACTGCCTGGTCTTCGTCCGGGACAAGGGAATCGTCTTATGCGAACCTTCCGTGGTCGCCCTGACAGAAGGGACCAAGGAGATACTTGCGGTCGGCAGCGAGGCTAAAAGAATGCTGGGGCGCACCCCGGGGAACATTCGAGCCATTCGCCCCATGAAGGACGGCGTAATAGCCGACTTCGAGATAACCGAAGAGATGCTACGCTACTTCATTCACAAAGCCAGGATCCACGTGCCGAAACGCCTCAGGTATCTGGCCCCACGGGTGCTTGTAGCTGTTCCTTCCGGAATAACGGAAGTCGAGACCAGGGCCGTGAAAGACAGCGCCCAGCGTGCCGGCGCCGGGGACATTTTCCTGATCGAGGAACCCATGGCCGCTGCTATTGGTGTAGGTCTACCCGTGGCCGAACCGTCGGGCAGCATGATCGTGGATATAGGCGGAGGAACAACCGAAGTCGCGGTGATTTCACTCTCCGGAATCGTCGAGTCACGCAGCGTCCGCGTGGGCGGAGACGAAATGGACGCGGCCATAAGCCAGCACATGAAACGCGCCTACAACCTGATGATAGGTGAACGCACCGCCGAGGAAATCAAAATCAGCATAGGCAGCGCGTATCCTCAGCAGGACGAAAGCACGCTGGATGTAAAAGGGCGCGATCTCATATCGGGGCTTCCAAAGACCATAAAAGTCTCCGGCGAAGAAGTGCGCATCGCGCTGCAGGAACCGATCACCAGCATAGTAGAGGCAGTAAGAGTGACACTCGAAAGATGCCCGCCAGAACTCGCCGCGGACCTGATCGACCGCGGTATAATGCTCGCCGGCGGCGGAGCAATGCTTGCGGGTATAGACAACCTGATTTCCGAGGAGACGGGCCTGCCGGTCTTCATAACCGACGACCCGATGAAATCCGTCGCGAACGGCACAGGCGTGGTTCTGCAGGAAATGGACAGCATGGCACGGGCACTCGCCGCTTCGGCAGCAAGGTACCGCTGATCCCTGCCGGTTCTTGTCCGACGCCGTTTCAATATACGTAGAAATAAATGACCTATAACGACCTTATTTACCAGGCAATTCGGCTGAAAACGGCACTGCTTTTTACAACAATCCCCTCAATTCTTCTGCTTTCCCAGGGCGCGTGCCGAAACCTGGATCCACCTGTCACTACAGGATATGCCGCCGAACTTCTGGAACTTTCGCGTTCCCAATCACAGCTTCGTTCAACCGGAAGGATGTTCGCCGACTCGCTGCTACGCTCCAACCCCTTCAGAGAACACGGCCTGAAAAGGGAAATGAACCGCATTATACGCGAAAATTTCGACAACGCCGGACTGTACGCTGAGTATTCCGCGAAATTCGCCGAATCGCTGCCCGAAAACATCGACTACTCTCCTATCACACAATGGCTTCGCAGCCCGGGAGGCCGGAAAGCAACCGCGCTTGAACTGCAGGCCTCCTCTCGCGGACAGGACGAGTTCATACGTTATCTTAAGGAACGCGAACCTGTACCACCTTCCCACATGAAACTTGTGCGCCGGTATATCGAACTTACAAATCTTGCCGGACACGCGCCCGAACTAGCCACCGGACCCGCAAGGGAAATGACCCTCGCCACCCAGAAATCAATACCCGCCGAATACAGGCTGCATCCTGAAAGGCTCGATAGATTCCTGTCGTCTATGAAAAAAGGCGCTTCTCTGCAGTACGATATCCTTCTCCCAGACTCAATAGCTTTTACATATTCCGGATTGAGCGAGCACGAATTCCAGGAAATGCTCGATGCATACGACTGCCCGGCGGGAAACGCATATCTCGAAGCATCCTGGAAGGCGCTTATACATGCTCTCAATTCGGCGGCTGAAAAATCCGGCGCGCAGATAGGAAAGCTTTTGACAGAGCAGACTGAAAAATGCTCATTTTGAGATTATCTTGGAGCCAATTTCAAAACTCTCCGTGGCCGCCTGCCATTTTGGATGCGAGGCCACGCCTGACTGCGAGCGTAGTCAGGCGTCGCATTCGTGAAAAAAAAGGATTATAGCAGAGCCAATTTCAAAACTCTCCGTGGCCGCGCGGCCTGCCATTTTGGATGCGAG
>CAZGYO010000215.1:0-4905 GCA_964530455.1 uncultured Victivallales bacterium | reverse complement strand
CCCCGGCGGCCGCGCCGGAAGCAGCGAAAAACCCGCACCCGACAGTAAAAATAGGCCCGGCGGAAACATATTCTCCATACGGCGCAGCCCCGATCCCGGACGCGCAACTCCTGGGCCAAGCTCCGCCGGAACGTTCGAATGGGTTGAGCTCAGCGGCTACTACATTGAGCTGGAAGAAAGAAAAAACCTGTACGACAAATTGAAGGACAATCTCGCAAACTCAGACTATTTCACTAATAACAGGGACAACATTTCCGACCTTGGCTTCAATCGCGCCAAGCCGGAGGAATCAAGCCCTGACAGCATTAACAATGTCATAAGCTTCAAGCTCTCCGTTAAACTCGCGGAGCCTTTCGAACGTTGAAAATCTCCAATATGGTAAACTGTTAATATGGATATTAAGAAAAATATAGTTCTCATAGTAACACTGGTTGTCGCTCTTCTTGTGTCGATCCTGCTCACTGTCCTGGTTTTCGCGAAAACAAAAGAAATGGCTGCGTCGGAACAGGAACTGAACAAATACAAGAAAGATCTTGAGGAACTGGTTCAAAGTCCTCACCCCGTCAAGAAAAATCTTGAGAAAATAGAGGGCGATATAAAAATGCTCTCCAGCCAGCTCACACGCGCACACCACATATTCGGAAAACCGTTCAGAAAAGCCCTTCAGGCTTTCGCCGCAGAGATGGAAATAGATGAGTTCACTTTATATGAAGCCTGGACCAAAGCATACAGCGACGGATTTGCGGAAAAGAAATCTCCCGAGAGAATCCTGGATGATTTTCTCGCTTCGGATTTATTCGATCCCGGCAGAGACAAGCTTGACAGCGCTGTAACGGCCTTCATTGCCGAAGCATCCAGAAACCGTATAGAAGAAGTTACCAACGTAAATTTCAAATCCTTTTTCCTGGAGGCCCTGGGTCTACCAAGAAAAATAACACCGGCTTCCTGCAAACTGCACATCTCCACATTATCCATAGAGCTTGCCAAATACCTCGAACCTGAGCCACCACATGAAAACACCCACGTCGTGAACTTGAAAGGAGAAGTCAGGCCATTCACTTTCGCCAGCATGCGAAACTCTATACCGCTTCCGGAAGATGTGCCTTTCATACTCAAGCACTGGGCGGCCATCGACGATATCTTTCATAGAATTAAAAAACAGCAGATCAACACAGTTAACTCCTTCTCCAAATTAAGCCTGCACGGAGAAAAGAATAAGGGTTTTCTGATATTCACATACACTATGGATATCACGACAAGTCAGTCGACACTGAAAAACTTTCTCAACGACCTCAACAACGCATGGAAAGATAATAGAATTTATATTATAAACGATCTTGAAGTCAAAGCCAGGCATTCCGATATCAGCTCAAGCCTCAAAATCGCGACCCCAACCAGTGAGAAGGATGAGGAAATTCCACCCGCGGACCAATCCGACACCCGTGTAAAACCCGTTATGCGGGAAATACTCGGCATTGACGATGCCGTGAATGCACACTTAAAATTCAATTATGTCATCTTCATAGAAGACGAACTCGAGAGGAATTGATCTCCATGTCATTTTTGAAGAAAAATTACGAGAAAATAATTCTTTTGGGCTTTCTCTGCTTTTTTATAATCTCCCTGGTTTGGCTTATCTCCAGCCTTACCAAATCGCTTCAGATCAATGAGGCCGATCTGCATCTGCCGCCTATGGACGCAGACTACGACTCGCTGGACTCCCAGAATTTCCTTCTTTCAAAAACCCTCTCAGCCGAAACCAGGTGGCGCTCCTCGGAACCCAGAAGCGAAACGGCCCTGGCATCCAGCAATCTGTTCATCCCGTACAGGGCCGCAAGATGCACGTCCTGCAGTAGAATCATACCGGTCAAATCCTTCAAACTCGGCGTCTGCCCTTTGTGCAATGCCCCCATTGAAGAATTTATTGTTGACACCCCCAAGGGCACCGAGGACATGGACGGGGACGGAATCAAAGATAAATACGAACTGGCACACGGCATGAACCCAGACGACCCGAACGATGCGTACACCGACATCGACAACGACGGGTTTGATAACATGACGGAGTACATGAGCAAGCCGCAGACCAGCGCAAACGACCCGAAATCACACCCGCCACTCGTTCATAGACTGGCTTTTCTCGGAATTAAACGCAACAAGCTGCCCTTGGTTCTCAAAAATATCACCATACACGGAACCGACCCCGCAAAATGGGACATTCAAATCGAAATACCCGTCAAAAGAAAGATGAAAACACTGTTTCTCAAGCAGGGCGCGGAAATTAACCTGAACGGCGTAGAATATACGATTTCGAAGGTTATCCAGAAAATAGATAAAGTGTACTCACGCCAATTCAAAACCGAAATAAAGGTAGACAATTCATATATTATCATAGAATCCGAGGACGGTGACATCATTAAAGCAATGAAAAAGCAGCCCGTCTGGGAAAACGAGGAACATATCTATCTGGCCGACCTGCATCTCGAAAAACGCTACACTATAATCCTGAACGATTTCATCATCGCGGGCAACGCCCATACCGGCACTGAAAAATACACCTGCGTAAAAGTAAACAGATCCGACGATGGCAGCCCCCTCTCCGTTATTATGAAAAACCAGGCCGGCATCGAATACACCGTCGAGTACATGACCAGGGAAGAGATAGAGGCCAAGCTTAATTTGCGAGGCCCCGAAACCAGAAGAGATGACTCGTTCGAAGGCGAATTCAGGGGTATAGATATTGAAAAGGAAATGCGGGAACGATGAGAAGACCAAAGGTGATTTCAGACTATTTCAAAGCCGGACTCTGGATGAGAAAGGGTCCGGGCTTATTTCAACTCATTATGTCTATGGAGGATTATCGATGAAAATACTAAGCGCTCTGTTGCTGGCCGGAATTCTTCTAGCCCAAAATTCCGCGCTCAGCGATGAAAACAATGCCGGCGACAAAATCGCGGAGGAGGAAGAACTGCGCCGAAAAGAAGCCTATAACAAGGCCATGAAGATTCTGGAGGACGCAAGAGAAACCGCGGACAGGGAAGAAAATGAAGAAGCTCTGTCGAAATTTAAAAACGCCAGAGCCATGTTTAAAAACATGCAGGGACTCTGGGCCGAACACCAGATTGCCAAGATCGACCAGGAAGTTTTCGATTTCAAAAGCGACTGGGCCTGGACCGTTGAACAGTCCGCGCGTCAGGCATACGCAAAAGAACAATACGACAAATGCATCGTCCTGGCCAGGGAAGCACAGAATATTCATCCGGCGCCCAAAGGCCGTTTCGACAGACTTATCAAGAGAGCCGAGAAGAGAATTGCCGAGGTCGAATTCAAAGACACGGGTTCTATCACAACAGTCGATCCGGAACGCACGGAAAGAATCTATGCCATCGAGGTTTCCCTCAAACAGGCAAAAATTCTCCTTCAGAATAACCAATATATGAGAGCGAGGGATATGCTCGAGAAAATTCTGGTTAAAGATCCCTACAATCGCGAAGCTGAAATCCGGCTGAAGAAACTCTATGGAAAACTCTATTCCGCCGCCAAAATGAGGCGCGAAAACAATGTCATAGAGCAGATGAGTGAAAACGCCTGGAAATGGAGCGAACCTGTACTCCCCCTGCCGGCCGACAAACCTAAAACCGTCGAAACCATCTCCACAAGGGGCAGATCCGGAATTCACGAGAAACTGAACACCATTTTTATCCCCGAAATATCATTCGATAACACACGCATCTCAGATATCATCCCGTACCTTATTGACATAAGCAAAGAACTCGACCCCAAAGGATCCGGAATAAATATCATATTGAATATAGATCAAAACCGGCCCGACGCGATCCCCAGAATCACCATGAGTTTCGACAATATCCCCATCGGCGAAGTAATACGATACATATGCCAGGGAGCCGGTCTCAAACACCGGGTTGAGGATCTGGCTATTATTATCACCGACCAGGACATAGACTTCATGGAAACCCGCTTCTTTAATGTCCGCGCAAACCTTATCAGAGACATCACAGGAGTCGAAATAAGCACTGATACAGGCGGATTTGAGACACTGGGAGAAACCGGTGCAATCGGAGAAGAGTTCTTCGGAGCAGGCCTGGAAAGAAGCGAGGGAACAAACCTAACATCCGAAAAGCTCGCACAGTATTTCGAGCAAAGAGGGGTTCCATTCCCGGAAAATGCCACAATTGCCTACGATAAAAGATCCGGGCGACTCGTCGTCAGCAACTCCCCGGAAAATCTGCGCCGCCTGGAATCGCTGCTCAGAGCCCTGGATCTTGAAACACCACTTATACTGGTGGAATCCAAGTTCGTGGAGATAACTCAAAACGACAACGAAGACCTTACATTCGAATGGCTTTTCAACAAGACAGCCAACGAAGGCGGCTCCTGGGTCGTCAACCAGAACGACTCGCTTGTCCGCACTACGATGACAGATGCTATCGGGTCAGTGATAAATGACACCGCCATCAACAGGTACAGGATTCTCCCCGGTGTCGGTTCAGATCACAACTATTTTCTGAACTTCTATCTCCACGCCCTGGACAGACACGACAACACCGAGGTGCTTTCAGCGCCGAAAGTAATCGCTGCCAGCGGATCCACCGCCATCATAAGGATGGTGCGTGAAGAGTACTATCCTGAATCATGGACCGAACCGGAAGTATCCATCACCAACCAGGTTATACAGTACTTGCCGTCGTATCCTGAGCTGGGTGAAGCAACGGACGTAGGCGTGATTTTCGAGGTCACACCACAGGTCGGCCCAAATAACTATACTATATCCCTGGAACTGCATCCACAGGTTGTCAACCGGATCGGCTGGACAAACTACACCTACGAAAGAGTCATCCCGGATCCGAACACCAGTACGCCACTGCGTTCAACTGCGCTTCTCAT
>CAZGYO010000214.1:0-4941 GCA_964530455.1 uncultured Victivallales bacterium | reverse complement strand
CTGTCGCGGCGTGGCATTCTCGCCAAAAGGGCCTGCCGCCCAAGGGGTTGGTGCGTATATTTCACAAAGCCAGTGTGGTGCGGAAGCGAAGCTGTTCACCTGAAAAAAGCATTTGCCGCCGGGTTCTCAGCGCAGAAGCAGGAGGACGCCTATGACGAGCGTGAGGGTCTCCGCGGCGGAACAGACGGCGCCGGCGTAAGCTCCTGAAACCCCCCTGAACCTCTTTTCGGCACGACTTTTAGCTGATTCCGCGAAAAAATAGATGGCGACCCCGGCAAGAAAAACTATATGTATATACGCGATACCGAATACAACGGCAGCAGCGCCTGCCACAGACCAGGTCTTCAGCAGCGAATACCTGTCCGAGGCGAGCAGGGGTTGCGAAGTTCGCGGACTCGTCCCGGTCGCGATACATGCCTGTGCGGCATAAGCGAAGACAAGCGTTACCGGAATCCACGAGGAATAGCCGGCGCTTATCAGGATTCCCGCTGTAAGGAGCCTCATAAAAAACAGTGTTACGGCTGTAAACAACCCGAACAGGGATTCCGGCAGCCGGTCACCTTCCTCCATCTCGTCCAGCACCGGCCCGCGGCGAGGTCTCCCGAGCGCCGACTCAACTAAAACGACGAGGGCTCCCTGGTTTCTGCCCCTGCTCAGAAATTCCATGCCGAAAACAAAGATAAGAGCGCCCGTAATTCCCGTACCTGCATCGGAGAAAAAGAGTTGGAGGATCTTGCAGAAGAGGTGAACCCAGAGGCCAATTACCGCTCCGACAACCGGAAAAAAAATAAGAAGGCTCGCTTCATCGTCTTCATCAATTTCCCTGTCAAAAAATCTTTCCGCAGCGGGGACCGGAAGGTATAGAAGCATATCCCACGCTCTCAGAAACAGCTCTGTGGCTTTTATCAACATGGCTCCGTCTATCCTCTTGTTAACATCCGCAAGGTGCAGGGGGCGAAACGCGAGTCTTCGCGAGTCTTCTCTATATAGGGGAATCTAGCTTTTTTTTTCGAAATTTCATCCCGCACGCCGTAAATTCCCTGCAAACCTGAAAAAAAGCTTATTGAGCCAGTTTCAAAACTCTCCGTGGTCGCCTGCCATTTTGGATCCGAGCCCTCTGTATTCGGCATCCATAACCGAGTGCAGGTCCCCGGCCAGTGTTTTCCGGTCCCGGCCGCGTGAGGACTGAGCTTCGAGGATGTGAATTTCGGCGACGATGCTTTTTCTCCCCAGTATTCTCCAGAGATGCGGAAGCAGTGTCATATCCCCGTACCAGCAGGGGGTGGGCTCTCCTTCTTCCTCGATATATTTTATCAGTACCGGCTGTATCGGGACATCCTCTTCGGACGCGGCTTGGAAGACAGTGGATTTGAATGGGACAAGTCCGTTTTTACCGTCGGTACTGGTGCCTTCCGGATAGACGGTTATGTTGATGCCCTCGTTGACCGAATCCCTTATCTTGCGGAAAGCCTCCGCCGATGCCTGCCGGGAACGCCTGTTGATCCAGACCGGGCGGCTCAAAGCGATAAACCACCCAAGCAACGGCCACTTTCTTATGTCGGTTTTCGGGGTGAAACGCGTCGGAAATACGGAGGCGTTTACGGGTATGTCCAGGTATCCCAGGTGGTTTGAAACAATTATGCAGCCTTGAAAATCCGATGGGTTGCCGTATATGACGATCCGTATCCCGAATATCCTGACCAGTCCACGGCTCCAAATCCCGCCCAACCGGCATATTGACTTCTGTGGGTTTTTTTTGAGATTCAATATGACAAGATAAATAAAAATGGCGACAAACCAGAGTACAAGAAGGCAGATTTTGATTATGCGCCTGGCCAGCTTGATCATGAGGCCACTTCAACTTGTATTGTAATTAAAGTGTTTCAGGTACCTTTTCGGAACTTCATAGGTATCCAGAAGAATCAGAAAGTCGATCGTCCCGAATTCATAGTCGTATGCCGGCACACCGCAAATCTTGGTGCCCAACCTGAGGTATCCTTTGAGGAGCGGCGGAATAAAATCTTTTATGAATCTGGTCGAGTCCAGTATCCTGTCGAGTTTTTCATCGTGCGGACGTTCAAGTTCAAATTCTTTTTTCGGAACGGCTTTCAGCCTTTCTGTTATGCGTCCTTTTTCAAGAAAATACTGGTAAAGAGCCCATCCGATGGCGGGATCGGATTCCTCCAGGCTGACGCAGCCGAGCATCAATTTAAGTTTCGACCTTACAAGCAGTTCGGATATTCCCAGCCAGAGCAGCGCGACGGCGGCGCCTTTCCTGTATTCCCTGGCGACGCATGACCTGCCGAGTTCCAGAGTGTTTTCTGCTATCTCGTCGAGCCCCTCGATATCGAATTGCCTGGATGAATAAAAGCCTTTTGCCGAAGATGCTATGGAACCGAGTTGCGCCCTGTATGTGCCGATTATCTTGTCGGCGTTCTTGTCCCTGACTACAAGATGCAGGCAGAACTGGTCGAATTCGTCCTCGTCCACCCCTGTGCTTCTGGCGGTCTCGAGCCCTTTGCCCTGTTCAAGATTGAAAACCTCATAGCGGAGCCTTTTTGCTTCGTCAATCTCCTTTTCAGATTCAGCTAGTTTGATCGAAAACTGGTCTGTCTCCGCGAGAACAGGGGGCGCGGTTATTTCTCTGGGCAGCTGACTAAAAATCATTGTTCCAACTCCAGCTCTCTTTTTCATGTCGCATTTCAAAAATTTCGGTGTGCATAAGGTAAACTACAGGTACATATTCAGTGAACCACGTCGGGTCGGGGCTGAGACACTCGAAGACTGTCCAGTACTGACCCCGAGTAACGGGGTTTGCTGAATATATCGTGAATTCGTGACATTGACCACAAAAACAGCAATAAAATAGATTTTTATACCAAAATTCGCCGGGCCAATGCCTCGCTGGGATTTCCCTGACGTCGCATATGGCTCGGCATTAAACGCTTGGAGCAACAACTACTCCGTCGCGCCGAATAACTTCGATGTGTTGACCGGTAGATAAATTGAAAAAACCGTACCCCGGCCGGCATTTGTGTCAACCTCGATATGACCGCCGTATTTTCTTACGGTATCCCTGCATGAATGCAGCCCGAACCCTCTCGAAGAACTGTTGTTCGCGTCCTTTGTGGAAAACCCGAACTCAAACATCTTCTCAACGACATCCCGTGGTATGCCCGGACCATTGTCCTCTATCTGGACAAGTATCCACCTGCCGTCATCGTCTTCATGGTTGCGCAGTCTGATTTCAAGTTTCGGAACCCTGGTCTCCGGATCCCCCGCCATCGCCTCCATGGCGTTTTTGATAATGTTCATGAACACCTGCGTCATCATGGATGTATCTATCAGTATTTCCGGCGTGTCATCCGAGAAAATAGTGGATATCTCAATTCCATGCCGGTTGAAACTCTCCTCAAAAATTTTCACGGACGATTCAAGTATCATGCCAACCGAGGTCATATTTTCCGTGCCGAGTTCGCCGACGAATCGCTGCTGAAGCTCGATTATCTCGCTGATATGGCTCAGCTTGTCGGATAGAGATTTGATTTTCACCGCCTGCCTGCCCTCTTGGTCGGCGATGTGGCACACAAGTTCCTTCAGCACCGGCAGTATCTCCCGTCCCGCCTTGTCGTTCAGAAGATAATCCGCCAGCTTGCCTTCCTCAAGCTTTTTGTGTAGACGGGGAATGATTTCATCGAGGATTAATTTGGCGGGGTTCTCCTTGCCGGACCAGCAGTTGTCACGCAGGTCCCTGACGTTCAGCCTCGCCACCGTCAGGGCGTTTCCTATATTGTGGATTATTCCGGTTGAGACCTGCAGCATTCCCTCTTCCCGCGCCCTGGTTACCTGTTCCGCGTACTTGCGCCTTTCGTGGGATACCTTTATCGCCTCCAGACTGAGCGCCGCAATCTCGTTCAGCCTCATAAGGTGCCTGCCATCGTTTTCATCCAGGCTGGAGGCGTCAAAATCCGACCCGGAGACCACGAAGGTAACGGCTATTATCTTTCCGCCTATACTTATGGGGGCGAAAACCGTGCGAGGCGCGGTCCTGAGGTATCCCGTCGGCATCCACGGACGATTTTCCATGTTTATGAACCCGAATCCGTTGTCGCTCCAGTCCCTCTGGAGATCCTTTATTGTGAACGGTATCTCCACCTCTAAAAAGAACTCCGTGTGTTTGTCGGCGTGTCCAAGCAGAAGTTGCTCGACCTGATCCGAAACTTCCCTGAGCGGGGGAAATCCCCCCGAAACAGCCAGGCCGTGGAGGACACCGTCCGGATCGGCCTTGAATACCGCCGCGCCGTTGGCTACCAGGGTACCTTGCGCGTACTCAACGAACGAGCTGAGAAATGCGTCCTCTTCCTGCACCGCCCTTATGGCATCCCTGGAAAGGGCGAGAATGGATTCCGTCGCCTCCCGTTCCCTCATGGTTTCCCGCTGTATCTGTTTCTTTTCCCTGGCAAGGCGCGTCTGCCTGTCCTGCAGGTAGAAAACGGCTATGATAAGCGCTATCAGGAGCAGCAGGTAGAAGATCGTCAACGGTTCCATACTTCCTCCATGAACTTCTCCGCGTTGTACGAACTCCTGACCAACGGCGCCGATGCGACACTCAGAAACCCGGTTTTTTCCGCGAAATCTTTCCACCTGTCGAAGCATCGCGGTTCCACGTACCTGTCCAGAGGATGGTTTTCAGCGGAAGGCGGCAAGTACTGCCCTACAGTGAGCATGCGCGCGCCGTTCTCGAAAAGTTCCTCTATGGCCTGTTCCACTTCCTCGTCAGTTTCGCCAAGCCCTGCCATCAACCCGGATTTCACCATCATTTTCCCTGTCGCTTTTTCCGCTGCTGTGCGCAGGACCCACAGCGACCTGTCGTGTTCGGCCCCGCTTCGCACAACGGGAGAAATACGTCTTACAGTCTCGATGTTGTGGTTGAATATGTCC
>CAZGYO010000213.1:0-4968 GCA_964530455.1 uncultured Victivallales bacterium | reverse complement strand
AACCTCTGCTTGCGGATATCAGCGCGGAGGTAAAGGCCAAGGGCGGAAACATCGCGGCCATCTCGTATCCGGACATATCGAAGATATCACTTGAAGATTATATCGAAACCCGAAAAATCTATGAAAACCGTCCCCGTCCCCAGGGGGTGGAGTTTTCGGACGCTTCCATTGCAGACTATCTCAACTCTCTCCCCGAGGAAAAACGCGAGGGTGAAAAACGGCGCCTGCAACTGATCAGCGAGATACGCATGTATCTTGTCAGGATTATGGAAAGAAACCCCTATGACAAAGGCATCATCTTGAGGGACGGCCGTAAAGTCAGAGGCGCTCTCATGGCCAATGCCAATGTGCTTTCCGTTAAAAAGGGAAGCCGCAGATTCAAGCGCTACAAGTGGTCCGAACTGCCTCTTGAACAGTATATCGCCTTTTTCGAGCACTATGCCAATATGAGGATAAGGACGAGTGTCCCGAACCAGAGCGATGAGGAACGGATGAAGCATGCCGCGGACGACTACCTGCACCTGGCGCTTCTCTGCGACTGGTACAAAGACTATGAAAATGCGATAAGATACGCGCGGATGGCCATAGATGTGTATCCTGCATGCGACAGCAACACCGACATACTTTTCTTTAAATAATCCGAGCCAGTTTCAAAACTTTATCAAATGTCTCCGCGCAGTATCCGCATCTCCCGCATTCCCGCGTGCAAGAACTTGTTTTATCAAACCAGTCTCCCGGAAAACTCCGGTTATCTATTATTCCGGGAGCGAAAAGCGGGCTGTATGAGGGCTCCATGAGATCCAGCAGATTGCCGTAGTGCCTTCCCGAAGAATATGCTTCCAGAACCATGCGCGGGTTGCAGTGCATCCTTGTCGCGAGCTTGACCGTATCGAAAAACGGGAAGTAACGGTGGATGTCTTCGGGCCTTATCCAGGTGTTCTGAAGTACTTTGTGCCTGTTTGGCCGTTCGGAAAAAAATCTCCAGCACGCAGCGGGATAACGCGCAGGGACATTCTCCTTCTTCTCAATCCCGCTTCCGTGCGCGACCGCGTTGTCGTGAAAGGTCTGGAACGGACAGTCATAGAGGCATCCGCTGTTGGCAAGCATATGCAGCGTTTTTCCGTTTTCATCGCAGTATCCGCGAATTTCGCGGACGCGCCCGATGTTTCTCTGGATATCGCGCCTGATGTAGAAGCCGTCGAAACTGTCCGAGAGGTATTCCATAGCCTTCACTGTGCCGATACTCATGTTCACCGAGGCGCGAATCCCGAGTTCCGGAAACGCCCGTTTAAGAACCCCGGCTATAAAAGGCGAAGTGGTTGTCACCGCCTTGAGCCCCCCGCCGAATGATTCTACGTCTTTTACGACCTCCCTCCCAAGCTGTACGGATACGGCGTCCGTTCCGTAGCACGCGGCGTTGAGCAGCAGGACGAGCCCAACACCTTTTTTGCGGATTTCGCGAATCTCCTCCCGAAAAAGAGCCCTGGTTTCCGCGTCCGCCGGCAACGTGGCGCGTCCACTCGCCGCGCCCGGAAGAGCGAAATACACTTCAGATAAGCAATCCGAGTAGTCTGAGACAATTTCACAGGTCGAATCCCGCTCGTCGGGCAGCTTGTAACCGATTGAAAAGTGCTTTTTGGGCATTTTAAACATTTTTGCGGCTCTTTATCCTGCGCGGAATTTTCAGTCGCTCTTCGAGTGATCCTCCTTTAGCACGGCGCCTTCGGGGTACCGCGGCTCCTCCGACCAGTCGACGGACCAGGGTTTGCGCCGCCTGAACTTGTCCTTGAACCTGTTTTTGAGAACACCGCGGTTTTCCAGGCTGATCATACAGGCCCTGGTGCAACCCCTGGCGCCGCATACGGCCTGCCCGGAATTATAGAGTATTCGGGGCTTTTCGTTGAACGGGGACCATTCGCCGGGGATGCTATCGCTCCGGTAATCAATGTATGGAACATCCGGCTTTTCTTCAGCCTTTTTCGCCCCTTTGAAAGCAAAATCGCATCCGTCCATGTCCACGTCCGCCCATTCAAGGGTCTTACCGCAAAGTTCGAGCTTGACGGTACGGTCTTCGGGTATGCATCCTCCCGGGCATTCCCTGACGCAGGCCATACACCTGTTGCAGAGTTCGGGTCCGTCGTATATAGGGTCGGGCGCAAGCTCCAGTTCTGTCATTATTACTCCCACGCGGTTGCGCGGACCGAATTCCGGAGACAGGAACATCTTGCTGTATCCTATTTCGCCGCAGCCGCACAGATACGCGGCTATTCTCAGCTGGATCATCACGTCAGGCGCCGCCCTCCCCGGCGCTACAGGACGGCTGAAGTCTTTTTTGAGTTCACCGGTATTTGTTATTCCGCGCCAGTCGCTCTGGTGTCCCATCGGAACTGCCTCGTAGCCTCTGTCCTCTATAAACTTTGCCAGGTTAATTACGGTCATCGGCATGTACAGGTAGGTTATCCCTCCGTAGCCCATCGCGGAATAGTTGCTGAAATACGTCCCCTCCTCTATTCCGCGAAGACTTCCTCTCATCACCCGGAACCCCACGCATATGACCGAGCGGCATTCGGGCATTATCTGTTTTGGATCCATCTGCACGGGAGCGCCGTCCCAGCGTCCGATATTGCCGATCCCCACAAAATCCGCGCCCATTGCAAGTGCCTGTCTTTTTATTATCTCCGAAGCCTTCTCCGAACTCGGGTCCAGATCAGACTGTCCCATCTCTCTTTTCACCGTACTCATCTTCTCTCTCCTGTCATTTTGTGTTGCGAGCCAATTTCCAAAACTCTCCGTGGCCGCCTGCCTGTGCGTCGCCTGACTGCGAGCGTAGTCGCTCAGGCAGGCACGCAGACAGGCGCGGCATTCGCGCAAAAAGAGCCTGCCGTCCAAACGCGGTTCACGCGGAGTTTTGGAACTGGCTCTTGTATATTTCTTCAGTCATATATCCCGGCAGCCGACTCCAGCAGTTCCCGTGCAATCTCCTTTTCAAAGCCCGGAGCTTCGGCGAACCGTTTTCCTATACATATTCCGATACTTGAGAACTCCCGGAACTCACCTGCGAATAGCGGACACGAAACGCGGAATACTTCCTGCCCTTCAAAAGGTGTCGCAACCCAGCCTTTCACGCAACTTTCTTCAAGAAAATCCGCGAGATTCGCGGCATTCCCCCAGAGATGCGCCCCGTGTTCGTGGAACGGACGGTTTTCTCTCAGGTCCATAACCGTAGCTTCATCAGCGAATGCAAGCGCCGAAAGACCGCTTGCACTCGAGTACAGTCCCATGAAACGGTCCGCGGGCTCCATGACATAGTCCGGACAGTCCGGACTTATCCGGTATTTCGCCTGCACCCGGTTTCCCATTACCACCGAATAAACCACAACCGCTTTCGGAAATTTCTCCGAAAGCCCGAGCATTATTCCCCCCACACGCCGCCTTAATGAACTGTCAAAAACCCCTTCAGTAATCGTGAAAAATGCCGAGCCCAGGCGGTATCCCAGACTCGACCCCAGTTTCTCAAGGTAGCCCCTGGATTCCAGTGTCCGCATCAGGTTACGCACTGTCGAAGCCTTCAACCCAAGCTCGGAGGATACCTCGACCACCTTGATCGCACCCCCGGAACGCGCAGCAAATTCCAATACCTCAAGTCCACGAGATAAACTCTGTACAAGTTCGTTTCCAGGCATTTTTAAAGTCCTGTTTTATTTTTTATCATAGATGTAATTTTACGCATCAATGATGTTATTCAAGCAGAATGCAATTTTTTTGCGTTTTTTTCGACGCCGCGCTTGCAACTAAAGGCCTTTAGTCATCTATTAAACAAAAGCCGCTTATTAGAGAGAAATGCCGGCATATATCTTCAAGGTGTAATATGGCAACGATAGCTGAAGTCGCGAAAAAGTCTGGAGTAAGTCCAACGACGGCGAGTTTTGTTCTGAACGGTCTTTCCGAGGAGAAAAAGATCAGCGCGGCATGCGCTTCGCGTGTAAGGGACTGCGCTGACAAGCTCGGTTACCGCGGGAACTACCATGCACGCACACTGATGCGCGGCAAGGCTATGACCATCGGGTTCATGTCGGTGATCTTCTCTGAACCGACGCGGGACCTGATCGCCAATGCGGTTGTGGAATCCGCGCGGCAGAACGGCTACGAGACCTTGGAGGTGATGCCGGGCGAAGGCGAGCAAATGCTCAGCCGCGGCATCGAATACCTGCAGGAACGGCGGATAGACGGCCTCATTGTCTACAAGAAGGACGCGGATCTGGCGCTGCCGGTACTTGAGAAGCTGCCGCAACCGTTGCCTATCGTCTATGTCTGGTATTACCCGAAAGCGCCCTACCCGATTGTGTCGCTGGATCCGGCTCCCGGCATCGAAGAATGCGCCAAACACCTGGCGACGTTGGGGCATCGTTCGGTGCTCTGGCTCGGCATTCGGCGCAACGGCGAGATCCAGGTGCCGGAACGGCTGGAGGCCTTCAGGCAGGCGGCAGAGGACATGGCGATCCAGGAGCACTATGTCGAGCCGGGCCGGGGTGGGCTGGTTCGCATCAACGCCTTTCACAATGCGCTTCAAGCGGACCCGCCGGCGCTCGACGGCGTGACGGCAGTAATGTGCTACAATGACGAAATGGCACTTGCACTCAACCTCCTGCTTCGCGAGAAGGGACTGCGGGTGCCGGACGACCTGTCGGTTGTCGGCTTCGACGATCTGATGGGCGATCACTTCGTCCCGCCGCTCACCACGATCAGTCACGCCTTTCGGGAGATGGGGCGCAAGGCCGTGGAAACGGTCCTGCGGATGGCCGGCAACGAGGAGAGCTGCCGGGATTTCCAGAGCAAGGAGATCCTGGCGCCATCGAAACTGGTCGTGCGCGACAGCACGTCCGCACCCAAAGCCTGATTTCAAAGTCAAATAAGTAGTTAGTGCATATTCGAAAAGGTTTTGGATATTCCAAAACTTTCAGAATCTGC